>NZ_JBFAHW010000007.1:0-174506 GCF_040654355.1 Streptomyces sp. NPDC050704
GCGGCCGCGTACGGCCCGCTGCCCACCAAGGGCCGCGCCTTCATCTCCGTCGCCAACCGCGACAAGCGCTCGATGATCTTCCCGGCGCGTGAACTGGTCGCCCACGGCTTCGAGCTGTTCGCCACCTCCGGCACGGCCGAGGTCCTCAAGCGCAACGGCATACACGCCACCGTCGTGCGCAAGCAGTCCGAGGGCACCGGCCCCAACGGCGAGAAGACCATCGTCCAGCTCATCCACGACGGCGAGGTCGACCTCATCGTCAACACCCCCTACGGCACCGGCGGCCGCCTCGACGGCTACGACATCCGTACCGCCGCCGTGGCCCGGTCCGTGCCGTGCCTGACCACCGTCCAGGCACTCGCCGCCGCCGTCCAGGGCATCGACGCCCTCAACCACGGCGGCGTGGGCGTGCGCTCACTCCAGGAACACGCCCAACACCTGACCGCGGCCCGCGACTAGCAGCCCCGAGGGGGACACCGGAAACGGTGTCCCCCTTCGTGTGAGGCTGTGTGAGGACACACTGATCATGTACAAGCTCTTCTTCCGGCTCGTCTTCAAGTGGATGGACCCGGAGCGGGCCCACCACCTCGCCTTCCGCTGGATCCGCCTCGCCGCCCGTGTCCCCGTGCTGCGGACGTTCGTCGCGGCCGCGTTGGCGCCCCGCTACCAGGAGCTGCGGACCGAGGCGTTCGGGCTGCGGATGCACGGCCCGTTCGGCCTCGCGGCGGGCTTCGACAAGAACGCGGTCGCGATCGACGGGATGTCGATGCTCGGCTTCGACCACATCGAGATCGGCACGGTCACGGGGGAGGGGCAGCCGGGCAATCCGAAGAAGCGCCTGTTCCGCCTTGTGCCGGACCGCGCGCTGATCAACCGCATGGGGTTCAACAACGAGGGCTCGGAGGCCGTAGCGGAGCGCCTGGCGGCCCGTACGCCCGTCTTCAGGACCGTCGTGGGCGTCAACATCGGCAAGACCAAGGCGGTCCCGGAGGCCGAGGCCGCCGCCGACTACGTGAAGTCCACCGAGCGGCTGGCCGCGCACGCCGACTACCTCGTGGTCAACGTCAGCTCCCCGAACACGCCCGGGCTGCGCAATCTCCAGGCCACGGAGTCGCTGCGACCGCTGCTGACCGCGGTCCGCGAGGCCGCCGACCGCGCGGTGACCACGCGCCGGGTGCCTCTGCTGGTGAAGATCGCGCCGGACCTCGCCGACGAGGACATCGACGCCGTCGCCGACCTCGCCGTCGAGCTCGGCCTGGACGGGATCATCGCCACGAACACCACTATCGCGCGCGAGGGTCTCGGTCTGACATCCGAACCCTCGCTGGTCAAGGAGACCGGCGGGCTCTCGGGCGCGCCGCTGAAATCGCGCTCCCTGGAGGTGCTGAGGCGCCTCTACGCGCGCGTGGGGGACCGGATCACCCTGGTGGGCGTCGGCGGCGTCGAGAACGCCGAGGACGCCTGGCAGCGGATTCTGGCCGGTGCCACGCTCGTCCAGGGATACAGCGCCTTCGTCTACGAAGGCCCCTTCTGGAGCCGCGCCATCCACAAGGGCCTCGCCGCCCGCCTGCGCACCAGCCCGTACGCCACCCTGGCCGACGCGGTCGGCGCCGACGTGAGGAAGACGAGGAAGACGGCATGACCGAGCCTTTCGGAGCCCGACTGCGCCGCGCCATGGACGAGCGGGGCCCGCTGTGCGTCGGCATCGACCCGCACGCCTCCCTGCTCGCCGACTGGGGTCTCTCTGACGATGTCGCGGGCCTGGAGCGCTTCAGCCGCACCGTCGTCGAGGCTCTGGCCGACCGGGTGGCCGTCCTGAAGCCGCAGAGCGCGTTCTTCGAGCGCTTCGGGTCGCGGGGCGTCGCCGTCCTGGAGAAGTCCGTCGAGGAGGCGCGGGCGGCAGGCGCGCTCGTCGTCATGGACGCCAAGCGCGGTGACATCGGCTCGACCATGGCCGCGTACGCCGCCGCCTTCCTGGAGCAGGGCTCGCCGCTCTTCTCGGACGCGCTGACCGTCTCCCCGTATCTCGGCTACGGGTCGCTGAAGCCGGCGATCGAGCTGGCGCGCGAGAGCGGCGCGGGTCTGTTCGTGCTGGCGCTCACCTCCAACCCGGAGGGCGGCGAGGTGCAGCACGCGGTATGCCCCGCGGACCCGGCCGGCCGGAACGTGGGCGCGACGATGCTGGCGCACCTCGCCGAGGAGAACGCGGGGGAGACCCCGATGGGCTCCTTCGGGGCGGTCGTCGGCGCCACGCTGGGCGATCTCTCCTCGTACGATCTCGGCATCAACGGCCCGCTCCTCGCCCCCGGGATCGGCGCCCAGGGCGCGACCCCGGCCGATCTTCCCGGCGTCTTCGGAGCGGCGGTGCGCCAGGTGGTGCCGAACGTCAGCCGGGGTGTTCTGCGTCACGGACCCGATATCGCCTCGCTACGCGCGTCATCGGACCTCTTCGCCGAGGAGATCAGGGCAGCTGTGGCGGCGGCGTAGCGCCTTCGGCGAGCGACTCGCGGGGGGCCCGCGTCTGAATACATCCTCAAATCCGGGGCATTTTGTCCCAAATGTTCGGATCGGTTGAGGCTGACCAGGACTTTTCCGCTGTTCTCGCTGACTCCGGCGGACTTGCCCGCTAGTCTCCGACGAGAGTCAACGGGCAGAAGCGTTGCTCGTTGCTCGCCAGGTGTGGGGCGACTAGGTTCCTCACCGGTCCGTATCCGACAGTTCGACATCCGAGGTGACGTAGGCGTGGCTCTTCCGCCCCTTACCCCTGAACAGCGCGCAGCCGCGCTCGAAAAGGCCGCCGCGGCTCGCCGGGAGCGGGCCGAGGTCAAGAATCGACTCAAGCACTCCGGCGCCTCCCTTCACGAGGTCATCAAGCAGGGCCAGGAGAACGACGTCATCGGAAAGATGAAGGTCTCCGCCCTCCTGGAGTCTCTGCCTGGCGTGGGCAAGGTCCGCGCCAAGCAGATCATGGAGCGACTTGGCATCTCCGAAAGCCGCCGTGTGCGCGGTCTCGGCTCCAACCAGATCGCGTCTCTCGAGCGCGAGTTCGGCGGCGGTGCTGCCTGACGTTCTCAGACACTCCTGAGAACCTGGATAATCGCTGCATGGCTGCAACACCCCGGGGGACGACCCCCGTACCCCCGGACGTACGTCCGCGGCTGACCGTGCTCTCCGGCCCCTCCGGGGTCGGCAAGAGCACGGTCGTCGCTCACATGCGCAAGGAACACCCCGAGGTCTGGCTCTCCGTATCGGCCACGACCCGAAAGCCGCGCCCTGGTGAGAAGCACGGCGTCCACTACTTCTTCGTCAGTGACGAGGAGATGGACAAGCTGATCGCCAACGGCGAGCTTCTCGAATGGGCGGAGTTCGCGGGCAACCGCTACGGGACGCCGCGCAGGGCCGTGCTCGACCGGCTGGAGACGGGTGAGCCGGTCCTCCTGGAGATCGATCTCCAGGGTGCCCGGCAGGTCCGTGAGTCCATGCCGGAGGCCATGCTGGTGTTCCTGGCTCCTCCCTCCTGGGAGGAGCTGGTGCGCCGACTCACCGGGCGGGGCACCGAGCCGCCCGCGGTGATCGAGCGCCGTCTGGAGGCTGCCAAGATCGAGCTGGCGGCCGAGCCGGAGTTCGATACCACCCTGGTCAACACCTCTGTCGAGGATGTAGCACGTGAGCTGCTAACCTTGATGGAAGTTGTCTGATCTTTTTAGGTCATTCTTTTCCCCTTTCGGAAGGCAGAGCGTGTCCTCTTCCATCACCACGCCCGAGGGCATCATCAACCCTCCGATCGACGAGCTCCTCGAGGCAACCGACTCGAAGTACAGCCTCGTGATCTACGCGGCCAAGCGTGCCCGTCAGATCAACGCGTACTACTCGCAGCTCGGTGAAGGCCTCCTTGAGTACGTCGGTCCCCTCGTGGACACGCACGTCCACGAGAAGCCGCTCTCCATCGCCCTGCGCGAGATCAACGCGGGTCTGCTGACGTCCGAGGCCGTAGAGGGCCCCGCGCAGTAAGTAATATCTGCAGATTGCAGAAGGCTTTTCCACAGGCCCGGCAGCGTGACTGTCGGGCCTGTGGTGTGTCATGGAGTCGTACGGTTTCGAGTGGAAGCGTGCGTGGGGCGAGTGCGGGGAGGTCCGGTGGACAAGCCGAAGGTCGTGCTGGGGGTCAGCGGTGGCATCGCCGCGTACAAGGCGTGCGAGCTGCTGCGCCGGCTGACCGAGTCGGGGCACGACGTACGGGTCGTACCGACCGAGTCCGCGCTGCACTTCGTCGGCGCCGCCACCTGGTCGGCGCTCTCCGGGCACCCCGTCTCGACCGAGGTCTGGTCCGATGTGCACGAGGTGCCGCACGTCCGGATCGGCCAGGGGGCCGATCTGGTGATCGTGGCTCCGGCCACCGCGGACATGCTGGCGAAGGCGGCGCACGGCCTCGCCGACGACCTGCTGACGAACACCCTGCTCACCGCCCGCTGCCCGGTGGTCTTCGCACCCGCCATGCACACCGAGATGTGGGAGCACCCGGCCACGCAGGAGAACGTGGCGACGCTGCGCCGCCGCGGTGCCGTCGTCATCGAGCCCGCCGTGGGCCGTCTGACCGGCGTCGACACGGGCAAGGGCCGCCTCCCTGACCCCGGGGAGATCTTCGAGGTCTGCCGCCGGGTGCTGGCGCGGGGCGTGACCGAGCCGGATCTCGCCGGGCGTCATGTCGTGGTCAGCGCCGGCGGCACGCGCGAGCCGCTCGACCCCGTCCGCTTCCTCGGCAACCGCTCCTCCGGGAAGCAGGGGTACGCCCTCGCGCGCACCGCGGCGGCCCGGGGAGCCCGGGTCACGCTGATCGCCGCGCACACCGGGCTGCCGGATCCCGCGGGCGTGGACGTGGTCCCGGTCGAGACGGCCGTCCAGTTGCGGGAGGCGGTGCTGAAGGCCGCTCCGGACGCCGACGCCGTGGTGATGGCGGCCGCGGTGGCCGACTTCCGGCCATCGGTGTACGCGAGTGGAAAGATCAAGAAGAAGGACGGCCAGGAGCCGGAGCCGATCGTTCTGGTCCGCAATCCGGACATCCTCGCGGAGATCTCGGCGGACCGTTCCCGCCCTGGCCAGGTGATCGTCGGCTTCGCCGCGGAGACGGACGATGTCCTGGCCAACGGGCGGACCAAACTCCGGCGCAAGGGCTGCGATCTCCTCGTCGTCAACGAGGTGGGGGAGCGCAAGACCTTCGGTTCCGAGGAGAACGAGGCGGTCGTGCTCGGCGCCGACGGAAGCGAGACCCCGGTGCCGTACGGGCCCAAGGAGGCCTTGGCCGAAACTGTGTGGGACCTGGTCGCACACCGGCTCGGGTGAACGTCTCATTCGCTTCAACAGACTCGGCAAAACCAGCACATCAGGGTGTGGGAACCTGGCGGAGATGGTCCGTCGTGTCGCAGAATGCGCGTGCCGCAGGTCACAGCACTCCCGAGAGGCGAGACAGTAGCCCCGCGGCCGAGTGCGACCGATAAACTGTTCTCGGACGACGCCGGGCGCAGCTCCCGACCGTCCGCCAATGATCAGCCAGCAGCCGCTGCAACCCCAGGGAGCGTTGTGTCCCGTCGCCTGTTCACCTCGGAGTCTGTGACCGAGGGTCACCCCGACAAGATCGCTGACCAGATCAGCGACACCATTCTCGATGCGCTTCTGCGGGAGGACCCGAAGTCCCGGGTCGCCGTCGAGACGCTGATCACGACCGGCCTGGTGCACGTGGCCGGCGAGGTCACGACCAAGGCGTACGCGCCGATCGCGCAGCTCGTGCGCGACAAGATCCTCGAGATCGGCTACGACTCCTCGAAGAAGGGCTTCGACGGCGCCTCCTGCGGCGTCTCGGTCTCTATCGGAGCGCAGTCCCCGGACATCGCACAGGGCGTCGACACGGCGTACGAGAAGCGTGTCGAGGGTGATGAGGACGAGCTCGACAAGCAGGGCGCGGGCGACCAGGGCCTGATGTTCGGCTACGCGACGGACGAGACGCCGGAGCTGATGCCGCTCCCGATCCACCTCGCGCACCGGCTGTCGAAGCGCCTGTCCGAGGTCCGCAAGAACGGCACGATCCCCTACCTCCGCCCGGACGGCAAGACCCAGGTCACCATCGAGTACGACGGTGACAAGGCCGTCCGCCTCGACACGGTCGTGGTCTCCTCGCAGCACGCGTCGGACATCGACCTGGACTCACTGCTGGCCCCGGACATCCGCGAGTTCGTGGTCGAGCCGGAGCTGAAGGCGCTCCTGGACGACGGCATCAAGCTGGAGACCGAGGGCTACCGGCTGCTGGTGAACCCGACCGGCCGTTTCGAGATCGGCGGTCCGATGGGTGACGCCGGCCTCACCGGCCGAAAGATCATCATCGACACCTACGGCGGCATGGCCCGCCACGGCGGCGGCGCCTTCTCCGGCAAGGACCCGTCCAAGGTCGACCGCTCGGCCGCGTACGCGATGCGCTGGGTCGCCAAGAACGTGGTGGCGGCGGGTCTGGCCTCGCGCTGTGAGGTGCAGGTCGCCTATGCGATCGGCAAGGCCGAGCCGGTCGGCCTGTTCGTGGAGACCTTCGGCACGGCCAAGGTCGACGCGGAGAAGATCGAGGCCGCCATCAACGAGGTCTTCGACCTCCGCCCGGCGGCGATCATCCGCGACCTGGACCTGCTGCGGCCGATCTACGCGCAGACCGCCGCGTACGGTCACTTCGGACGCGAGCTGCCCGAGTTCACCTGGGAGAAGACGGACCGGGTGGACGCGCTGCGGAAGGCCGCGGGGCTTTAGCTCCTGCACTTTCTTTGCGAGGCCCGGTGTCCCTTCGGGGCGCCGGGCCTCGCCGTGTCAGACGTCGGCGTCGTCTCCCGCCGGGGTGGGGCCGGCGCCGTTGGCGTACGGCACCGCGGTCTGGCCGAAACGGCGGCGTATCTCCTCCGCGGCCACAGCGTCCCGGGACGCGATCGCCATCGCGACCTGATCGGCGATCAGCGCTCCCTCGTCCTCTCCGGGGCGGAAACCCACCCGCCGGAAGAAGTCGGCGAACACGTCCGCCGCAGCCGGTACGCGGTTCTCGAAGACCGGCATCTCCCGTTCCGGAATCGGATGCTCGGTGGGTTCCGAGGGAAAGGCCTCCGGGACCAGATACCGGAAGGGCTCGTCGACTTCGGTGTTGTTCGCCGCCGAGGAAAGCCGGGCCAGGAGGCCGATGTCCTTCACGGTCTTCTCCACATGATCGTCATTCTTGGCGAGCCACCACACGACCGCGCTGCCCGTGCTCGTCAGGACATCACCGCCGAGATACTCCCGCTTGTTCTGCTCGTACTTACGTTGGTGCTCCCATACCGCCTCGTCCTTGCGGATGGCCGCCAGCCGGTCAAGCCGCTCCCGGTCCTCCTCGGAGAGAGTGAGGACGACGTCGAGGGCCATGGCCTGGACATGGCCCTCGCGGTCCGGCTCCATCACGCCCAGCGCTCCGTTGAGCTCGTGCTGGACGAGTGAGCTCCTGAAGGGATCAAGGGCCGCCGTGACGTAGCGGGCACGAGTGAGGACGGCTTCCACCGCCAGCGCACCCGGATTGATCAGCTGGTCGCCCGACATGGGGTCCACTGGGCACCAGCGGACCCGCGCGGAGAAGAGAAAGTCGTAGTCGGGCAGCCTGCTGGGCAGCGGCACCCGGGTTACATGAAACTCGCGTCGCTCGACGACGGGCGGTGCGGCCTGCTCGATCAGGGAGCCGGGTGGGAACGGGTCCCGCCGACGTGCACGGGTCGCGACGACAGTGGCCGTCGACCACGCGGCGAGCAGGACGACTATGGCACCGCCCCACATCCACACGGGCCAGTGCAGGCACAGCCCGAGGATGAGGACGAGCAGTGCGCAGATCAGACTGAGGAAGAACGAGACCGTCTTCTGGCCGGAACTCACGAGGGGGACGCCTCCAGATCGGGTGACCGTTGCGAGAAGTACGCGGTCTGCGCCCTGTTGATCGTGCGCAACAACTGTGCGGACAGGGTGGGTGAGACGGATCGCCGTGCGTCGGCGTACACGCGGCTGAGCACTGGATAGCGGGAGGCGGCAGCATTGACCAGAATGTCCAGGGCCGAGCCGGAGAGGTCACTGTCACCGACCGCGTCGGCCGTGGCCAGCCAGTGGTGGGCACAGGGTGCCCACCGCTCGGGAGTGTGCAGGTCGAAGGCCATCCGCCAGCACCTGGTGAGCCACTCCCGGGTGGCCGACGCCAGCAAGAAGTCGTCCGGGAGGTCCGAGAAGTCGAGGAACAGATCTGCGTCTCGCCGGTGGTGGCGCGATGACTGGGCTGTGGCCATCCGCCAGAGCAGGCGGCGCTGAAGCCTGCTGTCCTGGCCTACGTAACGCAGTAGGGCCTCGCGGGCTACGCCCCGATGGGGCTCGTTCCGGGCGAGGTGATGAAGTCGTACGAGCGCGGCTTCAGGATGGTGGATCGACATGACCTTCTCGCAGACTTCCACCAGGACCTCGCGACGGTTCTTCGTAGGACGGCTGGTGCTCCACTCGCGTGTCAGCCTGCGGAAGTCACTGCCATACGTCTCGTCCTCGATGCTCTTCCCGAGCAGATGGGCTGCGGCTCGCACCTCCGTCGCGCGGGGAGCGTCGTCCCGGGTCCAGAGGTCGATGAGCGTGAGGAGATCCTTGGTGTTGCCCGTGCCCAGACACATCTCTGTGAAGCGTCCCACCAGTCGTTCACGGTCCGTCTCCGTGAGTTCGTGCAGTTTCAGGACTTTGCCGAGCCACTTGCCCAAAGGCGCCCGTACATCGGGCAGGTTGGTCCAGAAGTGACGGCGAGCGGCCTGGGCGAAGCCGAGTTCGGTGAAACGTACACGGGCGTCATCGCCCATCTTGGCGTGCACGACCGACAGGCGCTGCGAGAGACCGTTGTGCTCCAAGAGAGGGCGACTGTCCTGCTCCGAACCCACGTTCTCCAGCAGCATCGCCGTCGCCCGATGCACGGCCTCTGCACGGGCGCCGTCCAGCATGGCGGCCGTGAGCAGCAGCGCCCGCTGCCTGCCCTCCTCCAAATCCGGGAGCAGATCCGCCACTTGCCGATCCCGGTCGGTCAGGGCCGCTATGGCGGTCTCGCACCATGTGGCGAACGTGCCCTGCCCAGGATCGGCGGCACGGGCTTCCACGATCAGGTCGGTCAGACGAGCCACCTCGCGCATCGGCGGATGCGAATCGAGATGGCCGCACAGTACGCCCCGATCCTTCTGCCAGATCGTGTCGCCCAGACCGCTGAGGCGCAGATGACGGACGGCTGCTTCCCACTCGCTGGGGCGGCCGATCTTCTTGTGAACGAAGTCGGTGGATGGCCGTTCCTCGAACCGGTGCGGGAGCACGATCGCGAGGAAGGCGCCCTTCCGCAACAACTCGTGGTGGAAACCGGGCAATTCCTTGTGGACGGCGCTCCATACGGCGATGTCCGTCGCGGACATGTCGAGGAGCATCCGGTCCTCCTCGCCAATGAGATCGGGGGAGAGCCATGCCGCGTTCTCTTTGGGCTGCTCGGGCGCGAGTTCGTGGTACGTCCCTTTTCCGTGCGGGAGTTCACACAGCAGGACCCGGGCCGCCGAGCTCCTGCCGCTCCCCGGTTCGCCGTGCAGGATGACCGTGTGATCCGTTGCCAGCACGTCGTATGCGGCGTTGATTCCTTCCGGACGGGCGAACCGCCTCTGGAGCCGGATGAGTTGGTTCTCGGCGACGCGGCGGGGAACGGCGGCGGGGGTCTTGAGGAGGGACTGTTGCGTCGCTTCGAAGACGTTCAGGTACAAGTCCCTGAACCTGTCGCTCACTGCTCGTCGTCCTCACCGCGGGGCGGGGCTCCGAAGTTCTGATGGATGCCGTTCTCGTTGTTGCCCTCGATGCAGTTGGCGCCGGCGCCCGACTGGCGCACGGTCCGGCTGCTGGGGCCGATGTGGACGGAACCGTGCGTCCCTTTGACACTGCTTATGTCACCGTTCACGGTCCCCGCCTGGACGGACGTACCTCGGACGTCGCCGACGGTGTTGCACAGTGCGCGGGACTCGGGCTCGGTCGGCGCCTCGCTGTCCACCCTGGCGAGCTCCGGCACGAGAGTGGTCAGCGCGTCGCCGAGCTGCTTCAAGTCGTACTCGTCGTTTTGGTGGTCGTACCGGAGGCTCTGGCAGTCGGCGAGCCTGGTCAATGACTTGGGGAGCTGGTCCTTGGCCGGACGTTCGGTCCTCCGGCCGATCAGGACGGGCACGACCCGTATTTCGCACAGGAACGCCTCTTGGATCTCCTTGCGCACCCAGTCGCCCTCGCGGTCCAGGGCCGGATGCGCCAGCCACTGGGGACCGATGAGCGCGAGGAGCACGCCGCTGCGGCGCACACTGTGGATGAGGTTCTCGTCGAAGGCCGCGCCGGGCGGGATCGACTTGCTGGCACGGTAGATCCGGTCCGTGCCAAAGCGTGTCGACAGGGCGCGCTCGATGGTGGCCGCGGCTTGCTCGCCGTCACCGGTCCGATAGTTGATGAAGACATCAGGCATGACGAAATGGCCTTTCTGGGTGGGGAATGATCGCGTGTCGGTCAGTGCGCAGAGGGAGCGATGGTGGCCGCGAGTCGCGGAGCGAGGGACTGGTAGGCCGGATGGTGTGGATGGCGGGAGAGGATGCGAGAGAGGCGGCGGAGGTCTGTGGTGATCGTGGCCGAGGTCACGGAGGCCGTTGTGGCCAGGAGGACGGTCGTGAGCTCGCAGGCGTGGTCCAGTTCGCCCGCGACCGCGTGGGCGAGGGCGCGGCGGGTGCCGTAGCGGGCCTGGGTGCGCAGGGCGTGGGCCGGGAGGCGGGCGCATTCGCGGTCGAGGAGGTCGGCGGCTTGGCGGGGCCTGCCCAGGTCCAGGAGACACCAGCCTGTGATCATGGAGACAGGATCATCCAGGTGTGTCGGTCCGAGTACCGGAGTGGGCGCTGTCGGGGCGGTGTCCGCGGTGGCGCGGACGAGGAGGTCACGCGCCCTGTCCAGGTCGCGCATGCAGGCGTCGTAGTCGCCCGCAAGCGCGTGGCCCTGAGCTCTGCGCTGCGCCGCCAGGCCGCGGATACGGGGTGGGAGCCGGTCGCTCAGCGCGCCTGCCGCCAAGGCGATGGTGTCTGCCGGTTTTCCTTGGTAATACGTGATCAGGGCCCGGCGTACGAGGGCGTACGAGGCGAGGTCCTGGTCGCCGGATACGTCGGCCAGGGCGACGGCGTGGTCGGTCCAACGCACGGCCGCCTCGTCGTCACCCGCTTCCTGCGCCATCCAGCCGGTGAATTCCGCGAAGCGGGCGGAGAGGGCGAGCAGGCCGTTGCCCGTGCGAGGGGTGGCCTGGGCGGAGAGTGTGTGGAGTGCCTTCGTGTGTTCCGCGAGGGCCGGGATGAGCGCGTCCGGCGGCGACAGTTGGGCTATGCGGCGGTATTGGTCGAGCAGTCCGCGATGCGCGCTCAGCAGCGTTCCGTCGGACGGGACTTCCGGGGGTGGTGAGGTGTGGTCTGCCGTGCTCAGGGTGAGCACGGATGCGGCGCTCGCGGTCATCATCTGGCGGCGGGTGGGCGGCGGCCAATGGGATGAGGGAGGTAAGCCGGGAGGCTCGTCCGGTGCATTGGTCGGTGGCATGGCTCCTGCCTGGTCGAGGGGCGAAGAACGAGGACGCCGTTCGTCAGCGGGTACGAGCGCGGACAGGGTGCCGCCCGCGTCGAGCGTCGCGTCGCACAGGCGGGCGAACTCGGTGGTGGCCCGTTTGTGGCCCGTCTCGATCTTGCTGATCTGGCTCTTGCTGTAGTGCACCGATGACGCGAGTTGCGTCAGTGTCAGCCCGGCGGCCAGTCGTAATCGGCGCAGTTCGGGCCCGAACACCTGCGACTGCTCCAGCACGTGAACCTCCTCATGCCGAGGCCGCCCTGCCGGGCCCGTCGTCGCGCACCAGCGTGTGCCGGGCTTGGTGACGCGAGCAAGGCGAGAGGCGGAGTTTCCCGTTTCCAGTTCTGATACCGGGTTGACGGAGGGCTTCAACGTCGGCCCGCCGTGGAGGCCGGATCGGAGGTGGAATTGGCTGGCGGGGCAGACTTGTGGGTTCGTGCGTCGGTGAGCTCGAGGGGGATTGCGAGCCGGCAGCGGTGGGAACTCGGGGACCGGGCGTTGTCGGTGCGGTCTGGTAGGAATGCTGCTGTGAGCAGCAAGGACGGTCAGGGTGACGGCGGAGGCGAGGGGGCGCCGCCGGAGCAGCTTGCGTTCATTCGGGAGGCGGTGCGCAAGGCGCCGCGGGCGAAGCCGAGGACGTGGCGGGGGGCCGCGCTGGCGAAGGAACTGCCCGTCGCCCGTGTGCTCGTCGACAAGGGTGTGCTGCACCTTGACCGGTACTTCGATTACGCCGTGCCCGAGGAGTTGGACGCTGACGCGCAGCCGGGGGTGCGGGTGCGGGTGCGGTTCGGGGCCGGGCGGCATCGGGTGCGGGACGGGCGGCGTGAGGGTGGCGGGCTGATCGACGGGTTTCTTGTCGAGCGGCTGGCCGAGTCCGACTACGCGGGGCCCCTGGCCGCGCTTGCCCAAGTCGTTTCGCCCGAGCCGGTGTTGGGTGCGGAGTTGCTCGGGCTCGCGCGGGCTGTCGCGGATCGGTATGCGGGGAGTCTGGCCGATGTGCTGCAGCTGGCCGTGCCGCCGCGCAACGCACGGGCGGAGGGGAAGCCTTCGCCCGAGCCGTTGCCCGTTCCCGAGGTGCCTGAGGTCGGGTCCTGGGCTCGGTATGCGCGGGGGGCCGCCTTTGTCGAGTCGCTCGCGGCGGGTGGGGCGCCGCGGGCGGTGTGGAACGCGCTGCCGGGGCCCGAGTGGGCCGACGAGCTGGCGCGGGCCGTGGCGGCGACGCTCGCCTCGGGGCGCGGTGCGCTGGTCGTCGTACCGGACGGGCGGGCCGTCAGCCGGGTCGATGCCGCGCTGACCTCGGTGCTGGGGGACGGGCGGCATGCCGTGCTCACCGCCGAGGCCGGGCCCGAGAAGCGCTACCGGCAGTGGCTCGCGGTGCGGCGTGGGTCCGTACGGGCCGTCGTGGGGACCCGGGCTGCCATGTTCGCGCCCGTACAGGATCTGGGTCTCGTCGCCATCTGGGACGACGGGGACGGGAGTCACAGCGAGCTGCACGCGCCTCAGCCGCATGCGCGGGAAGTGCTGCTGCTGCGGGCCGCGCACGACAAGTGCGCGTTTCTGCTCGGTAGTTGGAGCTGCACCGTCGAGGCCGCGCAGCTCGTGGAGACCGGCTGGGCCGCGCCGATCGTCGCCGAGCGGGAGCAGGTGCGCGGGGCGGCTCCGCTCGTACGGACCGTGGGGGACGGGGATCTCGCGCGCGACGAGGCGGCCCGGGCCGCGCGGCTGCCCACCCTCGCCTGGCAGATCGTGCGGGAGGGGCTGCGGCAGGGTCCGGTGCTCGTGCAGGTGCCGCGCCGGGGCTACGTACCGCGGATGGCCTGTGCACAGTGCCGGGCACCCGCGCGGTGTCGGCACTGTGCCGGGCCCTTGGAGGGGCAGGACGCCGGAGGGCTGCGGTGCGGGTGGTGCGGGCAAGACGAGGGGGGCTGGAGCTGTCCGGAGTGCGGTGGGTTCCGGCTGCGGGCACAGGTCGTGGGAGCGCGGCGGACCGCCGAGGAGCTGGGGCGCGCGTTTCCGGCCGTGCCCGTGCGGACCTCGGGACGCGAGCAGGTGCTGGACACGGTGCCGGGGGCGCCCGCGCTCGTCGTCAGTACGCCGGGCGCGGAGCCCGTGGCCGAGGGCGGCTACGCGGCGGCGCTGCTGCTGGACGGCTGGGCGATGCTGGGGCGGCCCGATCTGCGGGCCGGCGAGGACGCGTTGCGGCGGTGGATCGGGGCGGCGGCGCTGGTACGGGGACAGGGGGAAGGCGGGACCGTGGTGGTCGTCGCCGAGCCGACCCTGCGGCCCGTGCAGGCGCTGGTGCGGTGGGATCCGGTCGGGCATGCCGTCCGGGAGTTGGCCGAGCGGGCCGAGCTGGGGTTTCCGCCCGTGTCGCGGATGGCGGCCGTCTCCGGGACGGCGGAGGCACTCGCCGGGTTCCTGGACGCCGTTGAACTGCCCGGTGAGGCCGAGGTGTTGGGGCCCGTGCCGGTGCCTTCGGCGGATCCGGGGCGGCTTCGGCGGGTGGGGGCGCCGCCGGTGGGTGAGCAGTGGGAGCGGGTGCTGATCCGGGTGCCGCCGGGGAGGGGGGCCGCGTTGGCGTCCGCGCTGAAGAGTGCGCAGGCGGCTCGGATGGCTCGTGGGGGGAGCGGGGGCAGTGGTGAGGTGGTGCGGATTCGCGTTGACCCGCCGGATATCGGGTGATCGTTCGGCGCCGCGGGTGGCGGGTGAGGGGTGGCGGGTGGCGGCAGCGGGGGCAGTCGGCTGCCTGCCCGGGATACGTGTGGGACGGGACATGTGGCTGCCCCCGACTCTTGTCGGGGGCAGACGGGTGCGCGGGTCAGCCGTTGCGCGGGCCCGGGAAGGCGCTCGGCCTGACCTCCTCGCGGAGGGTGGGGCTGCCTGCTGTCGGCTGGGTGGGCAGCGGCATGGGCATCGGCATGGAGCGGGCCGCGGGAACCGTGGGCATGCCGGTGTTGACGGCGACCGGGCGGGAGCCCAACGGTTCGGTGGCACGCTCGGCCTCGGCGGCAGCCTGGGCGGTGGCTCGGCGGGCGCCGTAACGGCGGTGCACCGCCTGCTTGGTGACCCCGAGTGCCGAGCCCACCGCGTCCCACGAGAAACCCAGTGAGCGGTCGAAGTCCACGGCGGCCGTGACCAGGGTCTCGACGCTGTCCCGCAGCTCCTGGGCGAGGCGGACGGTCGGCGCGGGAGCGCGCCCGTAGACGACGAAGCCCGTGGACGGGCCGGAGCGGCGCGGGCGGTAGACGTTGCCCAGCTGGGCTGTCAGCGTGCGCAGTGCGTCCACCTGCCGGCGGACCCGCTCGATGTCCCGCACCAGCAAGTGCAGGCTGGCCCGAGCCTGGGCGTCGTGGGTTGCGTGGTCGGCCATGAACAAGCCTCTCGAACCGGCGTTGAAAAGGACCGGGTCGCGAGTGCGGCCCGTTTTGGTCAACTCTTTCTTGACCAACGCGTTTCCGGGTGAGTGGTCACGCTTCAGGGGCGTGGGGGCATATGCGTACGCCCCCGGCGGTCGGGCGTGCGCTCGTCATGGCCCTCAGCTGGGCGAAGGTGAGTCGGCCGCCGTCTCGCCCACATCGCCTGCGGTTGCCCGCGTCGGTCGTGCTGTCCGCACCGGGCGTGCTGCCCGTGCGCGTCGGTTGACGGGTGGGGACTTCCCATTGGACCGGTGGGGACTTCACAGACAGAGACGGACAGACGGAGACGGATGGGGACTTCACCTTGGGGTTGCGCCATCGGCAGCAGCAGTCGCCGCGGCGCGCAGCCGCTGTCCGGTCGTCGCCGGGGCCGGTCACGCGTACGCCCCATAGACTGGTGCGCTGCCCGTCACGAACCCGCCCGAGAGGCCGACTCCCACCCATGAAGCTCGTCTTCGCAGGCACCCCCGAGGTCGCCGTTCCCGCTCTGGACGCCCTGATCGCCTCCGGCCGGCACGAGGTGGCCGCCGTCGTCACCCGGCCCGACGCGCCGGCGGGGAGGGGGCGCAGGCTCGTCGCGAGCCCCGTCGCCGAGCGGGCGGCGGAGGCCGGGATCGAGGTGCTCAAGCCGACGCGGCCGCGGGACGAGGCGTTTCTGGCACGGCTGAGGGAGATCGCGCCGGACTGCTGCCCCGTCGTCGCCTACGGCGCCCTGCTGCCCCGCGTCGCCCTCGACATCCCCGCCCATGGCTGGGTCAACCTGCACTTCTCGCTGCTGCCCGCCTGGCGCGGGGCGGCGCCCGTGCAGCACGCGGTCATGGCGGGGGACGAGATCACGGGCGCGTCCACCTTCCTGATCGAGGAGGGGCTCGACTCCGGGCCCGTGTACGGCACCGTCACCGAGGAGGTGCGGCCCACCGACACCAGCGGGGACCTGCTGACCCGGCTCGCCTTCGCGGGCTCCGGGTTGCTCGCCGCGACGATGGACGGCATCGAGGACGGCACTCTGAAGGCGGTACCGCAGCCGACGGACGGCATCACCCTGGCGCCGAAGATCAACGTCGAGGACGCCGAGGTGGACTGGGCCGCGCCCGCGATGCGCGTCGACCGGGTCGTACGCGGGTGCACGCCCGCGCCCGGTGCGTGGACCGTTTTCCGCGGGGAGCGGCTGAAGCTGATCCAGGTCGTGCCGGTTCCCGAGCGGACGGATCTTGCCCCGGGGGCGCTGTCCGTCGGCAAGAACAACGTGTACGTCGGGACCGGTTCGTATGCCGTCGAGTTGTTGTGGGTGCAGGCGCAGGGGAAGAAGCCGATGCGGGCCGCGGACTGGGCGCGTGGGGTGCGGATCGCCTCCGGCGAGGTGGTGGGGGGCTGAGCTTTTCGATTCGGCTGCCGGTGGGGTGGGGGTTGGTGTGTGCTGCGGGTTGTGACGTGCGGGTCGTCGTGGGCTGGTCGCGCAGTTCCCCGCGCCCCTAAAAGCGGGGCGTTTCCCGTGCCCTGGGGAGAAGGCGGGCCGTTTCCCGTGCCCGTCAAAAGGAGTGTGGCCACTGCGGCGACGTACCCTGAACCTGTACCTCTTCCACGATCCGGAGCACCTTTTACGTGAACGAGCAGGCCCGACGGCCCCGTCAGCAGGGCAAGCCCTACCGTCGTCCCAAGAAGGACCCCGTGCGGATGCTTGCCTTCGAGGCGTTGCGGGCGGTGGACGAGCGGGACGCGTACGCGAATCTCGTGCTGCCGCCGCTGTTGCGCAAGGCGCGGGAGAAGGGGGACTTCGACGGGCGGGACGCGGCGCTCGCGACGGAGCTGGTGTACGGGACGCTGCGCCGGCAGGGGACGTACGACGCTGTCATCGCCGCGTGTGTCGACCGGCCGTTGCGCGAGGTCGACCCGCCGGTGCTGGACGTGTTGAGCCTCGGTGCGCATCAGCTGCTGGGGACGCGGATCCCGACGCACGCCGCCGTGTCCGCTTCGGTCGAGCTGGCGAGGGTCGTCCTCGGCGACGGGCGGGCGAAGTTCGTCAACGCCGTGCTGCGGAAGATCGCGCAGCACGACCTGGACGGCTGGATCGAGCAGGTCGCGCCGCCGTACGACGACGATCCCGAGGACCA
Source organism: Streptomyces sp. NPDC050704 (assembly GCF_040654355.1). NCBI lineage: Bacteria > Bacillati > Actinomycetota > Actinomycetes > Kitasatosporales > Streptomycetaceae > Streptomyces > Streptomyces sp. NPDC050704. Next base: position 17,195 of record NZ_JBFAHW010000007.1, read on the forward strand.
TCTCGCCATCGTGCACTCGCACCCGCGGTGGGTCGTCTCGGCGCTGTGGGACTCGCTCGGCGGCGGACGCGCCGGGATCGAGGATCTGCTGGAGGCCGACAACGAGCGGCCCGAGGTGAACCTGGTGGCCAGGCCCGGACGCGCCACGGCCGACGAACTCCTCGGCGCGCTCGGTGCGGAGGCCGCCCTGCCCGGGCGCTGGTCGCCGTACGCCGTGCGGCTGTCCGAGGGCGGCGAGCCGGGTGCCATCGACGCCGTACGCGAGGGCCGGGCCGGTGTCCAGGACGAGGGCAGCCAGCTCGTGGCGCTCGCCCTCGCCAACGCGCCCCTCGACGGGCCGGACCGGGCGTGGCTCGACGGCTGCGCCGGGCCCGGCGGCAAGGCGGCCATGCTCGCCGGACTCGCCGCCGAGCGCGGGGCCCTGCTGCTCGCCTCCGAGAAGCAGCCGCACCGGGCCAAGCTGGTGGCGAAGGCGCTCCACGGCAACCCGGGGCCGTACCAGGTCATCGCCGCCGACGGGACGCGGCCGCCGTGGCGTTCGGGGACCTTCGACCGCGTACTGATGGATGTTCCGTGTACGGGACTCGGTGCGCTGCGCCGCCGTCCCGAAGCACGCTGGCGGCGCCGTCCCGAGGACCTGGACGGCTTCGCGCCGCTGCAGCGCGGGCTGCTGCGCACGGCGCTCGACTCGGTGCGGGTCGGCGGTGTCGTCGGGTACGCCACCTGCTCGCCGCACCTCGCCGAGACCCGGGCCGTGGTCGACGACGTGCTCAAGCAGCACGACGCCGAACTCCTCGACGCCCGCCCGCTCTTCCCGGGCGTGCCGGCCCTGGGTGACGGGCCCGACGTACAGCTGTGGCCGCATCTGCACGGGACGGACGCGATGTATCTGGCGCTGATCCGCCGGACGGGCTGAGCTCCTCCCTGCTCTGGCCTGAATCTGTTCCGGCCTGATTCTGTTTGCGGGTCACTTGTAGGTGATGGCCGATGTGCCGTAGCGGCAGTACGTGCCGTCCGGGCCGCTGCCGATCTTGTCCGGCTCAGCGCCTGTGCTGTTGCCCTGGAAGCGCTCGCAGACGGTCATCCCGCTGTCGCCGACGATCGTCACACCGGAGAGGGTGGCGGTGTCCCCGTAGTTGGCGTTGATGCCGACCAGTGTGTTGCCGGGGCCGGTCGCTCTGACGTTGTCGATCACGACGTGGCGTTTGTACTGCGTGTCGCAGTTGCCGCACGAACGGTAGAGCTTGCCGAACTCGGCGACCTGGAAGTTCCTGATGGTCAGCGTGCCGGCGCCGTTGTGCTGGAAGACCTTGTCGTCCGCCTTCCGCGCGCCGCCGCCGATGACGGTGTACCTGGCCGAGGGCGACGTGCCCTTGAAGGTGGCCGCGTCCTCGCCGACGTCCTGCCACCACACGTTCTCCAGGGTGCAACTGCCCAGGCAGTGCACGCCGTCGGCGGCCGGGGCGCCGAGGACGACGTTCTTCAGGGTGGCGCCGTCGGCGAGTTCGAAGACCGCGTCCTGGTCCTCGTCCTGGCCGTCGCCACCGAGGGCGCCGGAGCCGAAGAAGCGCTTCAGGCCGCCGTCGTAGGTGCCGGAGACCTCGACGGTGGAGGTCACCGGCCTCCCCGCGGTCGCGGTGGGCCAGGAGCCGAGGGCCGAGCCGGCGGGCGGGGGCGCGGCGGCGGCCTTCGGGGACTTGGAGGCGGACGCGGCTGCGGACCTGCTCGCCGATGCCGAGGCCGACCCCGAGGCGGACGGGGATGCGGACGGGGACGACGTCGGGCGCGACGGTGCGGGCGACGCCGAAACGGGCGCCGGGTCCCGGTCCTCGACCGCCTTCACCGTCGAGCTCTCGCCGCTCCCCTTCAACAGGATTCCGCCGGTGATCGCGCCCCCGATCAGAGCGGTGGCCACCACGCCGATCAGAAGGGTGCGACGGTGCCGGCGGTTCGTTCTCCTGCGCCCCGGCCGGCGGTGCAGGGCTGCTCTTGGACTCACGTGCTGGCCTTCGTTCGGAAGTTCGTCGAGCTCCTCGCCCGGGAGTCGCCACGGCTTCCGAAAAGGTTGCCGTTCCTGCTGAAGGTTGCCGTTCCTACTCCGTCGGCCCGCCCGGCCGCGACGCCGTTTCCGGTTCCTCCGCGGCGGCCGTCGACTGTGCCCTGCCGCCGTCCTCGTGGGCCAGCCGGTGCGGCCACCACACCTTCGGACCCACGTCGAGGAACAGGGACGTCACGAGCACCGACCGCACGACGAACGTGTCGAGCAGTACGCCCAGGGCCACCGCGAAGCCGAGTTCGGCGAAGGCGACCATCGGGAGGGTGCCCAGGGCGGCGAAGGTGCCGGCGAGGACCAGGCCCGCCGAGGTGATGACCGCACCGGTCGCCGCCAAGCCCGTCACCACGCCCTTGCGCGTGCCCTGGCGGGCCGCCTCCTCGCGGATGCGGGTGGTCAGGAAGATGTTGTAGTCGATGCCCAGGGCCACCAGGAAGACGAAGACGAACAGCGGGAAGTCCGTCGACTCGCCCGCGTAGTCGAAGAGGTACCGGAACGCGAGCGCGCTGATGCCGAGCGCGGCGGCGAACGACAGCACCACCGTGCCGATCAGCAGCAGCGGGGCGATCAGGGCGCGGAGCAGGCCGCAGAGGATCAGCAGGACCGCGACGAGCACCAGCGGGATGATCAGGATGTTGTCGTGGGTCGTCGCCTTGTCCATGTCGAGCAGGGACGCGGTGCCGCCGCCCACCTGGGCGTCGGCGTCGGGGACGGCGTGCACGGCGTCCCGTACCCGCTCCACCGTCTGCTTCGCGGCCTCGCTGTCCGCGGGGGCGGTCATCGTGGCCTCGAAGAGGACCTTGCCCTCGAACTCGGGTTCGGTGTTCGGTGGCAGCCCCAGGGAGTCCGGTACGACGCCGGAGGTGGCCGCGACCGCCTGGCCGACCTCCTCGGCCCGGTCGCGGTCGCTGACGATGACGAGCGGATCGCCGCTGCCCGCGGGGAAGTAGCGCGCCGACACCTCCTGGCCGACGATCGAGTCCGGTTTGCCGGTGAAGGCGTCGGCGTTGCTGATGCCCTCCGCGCGCAGCTGGATCAGGCCAAGCGAGAGCAGCGCGAGTGCCGCCGCCGTGACGCCCCAGATCATGCGCGGGCGGCGGGCGAAACTTCGGCCCATGCGGGCCCAGGCGCCGCGCTCGGCCGGGTCGGCGGCGCCGACGTGCGGGATCACCGGCCAGAAGATCCAGCGGCCGAAGATCACCAGCAGGGCCGGGAAGAGGGTCACCATCGCGGCCAGCGCGACCGCGACGCCGATGGCGGCGACCGGGCCGAGGCCGCGCGTCGAGTTCATCTCGGCGGCGAGCAGCACCAGCATGCTCAGCACGACGGTCGCGCCGGACGCGAGCACCGCGGGGCCCGCCCGGTGCAGGGCCAGCGCCATCGCCTCGTGGCGGTCCTCGTGGCGGCGCAGCTCCTCCCGGTAGCGGGCGACCAGGAGCAGGGCGTAGTCCGTCCCCGCGCCGAAGACGAGGACCGTGAGGATGCCCGCGCTCTGGCCGTTGACGGTCAGGCCCGCGTGCTCCGCGAGGAAGTAGATCAGCGCCTGCGAGGTGAAGAGCGCGGCGACCACACCGAGCAGCGGGACCAGGAGCAGCGTCGGACTGCGGTAGGTGATCAGCAGCATCACGATGACGACGGCCATCGCGGACAGCAGCAGCGTGGAGTCGATGCCCTCGAAGGCCTCGGAGAAGTCCGCGGACGTACCGCCAGGACCGGTGATGTGCACGGCGAGCCCGTCCCCGCCGTCGCCCACCACGTCACGGATCGAGTCGACGGCGGGCGCGATCTCCTCCCAGCCGTTCTCGTCCATCGTGATGGGGACGAGGAGCTGGGCGGCACGCGGATCGCTGTCGCGGTCGAAGACCGGCTCGCGGGTCTCCGCGCCGCGGATGCCGTGCGCCCGCAGCTCCTTGATCTGCCGCGCGTCGTCGGCGATCCGCGCCCGCTCCTGTGCGGTCAGGCCGGCCTCGCGGGCGTACACGACGACCGCGGGGATCTGTTCCGGCCTGAAGTCCTCGGAGATCTGGAGGACCTGGGTGGACTCGGCGGAGCCCGGCAGCCAGGAGGCCGCGTCGTTGTCCTGGGCGTCGGTGAGTTTCTGGGCGAAGGGCGCGGTGAGGACGAGCAGCACCAGCCACAGTCCCACCACGAGCCACTTGGCCCGGCGTCCGCAGACCAGATGCGCGACGCCTCGTTTCGGCCGACTTCCTACGTCCGTCATGGCCACCCCCGCAGCCGTATCTGGACCCTGTGGGCGGCCCAGCATGGCACGGGCGAAGGCGCGCCGTAAGAGGCGCGGGGCCGTGCCGCGTGCGCCTGCGCCGTGCGGGTGGGACCGGCCACGAACGACCCGCGGGTTCCGTATCGCCCGAGCCGCGGGGAACCGGCGTTACAGCAGGGCTCGGCGCATGGCAGGCTTGGAGCATGGCCGCGCAGATCAACCCGAGCATCCTGTCCGCCGACTTCGCCCGCCTCGCCGAGGAGGCGAAGGCGGTGGAGGGGGCCGACTGGCTCCACGTCGATGTGATGGACAACCATTTCGTACCGAACCTCACGCTTGGTGTGCCGGTCGTAGAGTCCCTGGCGCGGGCGACGGACACGCCGCTGGACTGCCATCTGATGATCGAGGACGCCGATCGGTGGGCGCCCCAGTACGTAGAGGCGGGTGCCGGTTCCGTCACCTTCCATGTCGAGGCGGCCGCCGCGCCCGTGCGGCTCGCGCGGGAGATCCGGGCCAAGGGCGCCCGCGCCTCCATGGCGCTCAAGCCCGCGACCCCCATCGAGCCGTACGAGGATCTGCTCGGCGAACTCGACATGTTGCTGATCATGACCGTCGAGCCGGGCTTCGGAGGCCAGGCCTTCCTCGACATCATGCTCCCCAAGATTCGCCGCACCCGCGAGTTGATCAGCAAGCACGGCCTTGAACTGTGGCTTCAGGTCGACGGCGGTGTCTCGGCCGCCACCATCGAGCGCTGCGCCGAGGCGGGCGCCGATGTCTTCGTCGCCGGCTCGGCGGTCTACGGGGCGGCCGACCCCGCGCAGGCGGTACGTGCACTACGCACGCAGGCGGAGGGGGCGATGGCCCGGGCAAGCTGGGCGTGCGACCACTGAGCCAAGGGAACGTGAACGCCGCCCCTCAGGGCTGATCAAGTACGCCGGATCTGCAAGGATGAACGGCGAATCCAGAGTGTGAACAGCAGTGAGGAGAACGCCGTGTCGGGTATGTCGGCGGGCCGGTCAGCCATGCGGATGGGACCCGCTGAGCTGGTGCAGGCGGCGGCCATGGCCCGCCGCTTCTACCTAGAGGGCAAGTCCAAGATCCAGATCGCCGAGGAGTTCGGCGTCAGCCGCTTCAAGGTGGCCCGGGTCCTGGAAACCGCTCTCGAACGAGATCTCGTGAGGATCGAGATCCGTGTCCCCGCAGAGCTGGACGCGGAGCGCTCGGACGCGCTGCGCGCCCGCTACGGCCTGCGGCACGCCGTTGTCGTGGAGTCTCCGCCGGAGGCCGTGGAGTCGCCCGACCCGGAGAACCTCGGCGAGGTCGCCGCGGATCTGCTGGGCGAGCTGGTCGCCGAGGGCGATGTGCTCGGCCTGGCCTGGGGCCGCTCCACCATCCACATGGCGGCCGCCCTCGACCGGCTGCCGCCGTGCACGGTGGTGCAGCTGACGGGTGTCTACGACGCCGGGACGGCCGAGCGCGGCTCGGTCGAGGCCGTCCGCCGGGCCGCCCAGGTCTCGGGCGGGGACGCCCACCCCATCTACGCGCCGATGCTGCTGCCGGATGTGGCCACGGCGGCGGCGCTGCGCAACCAGACGGGCATCGCCCGCGCCTTCGAGTACTTCGACAAGGTGACGGTCGCCTGTGTGTCCATCGGTTCCTGGGAGGCGGGCATCTCCACGGTGCACGACATGCTCAGCGACGAGGAGCGCGCGCACTACGCGTCGCTCGGTGTCGCCGCCGAGATGTCCGCGCACCTCTTCGACGCCGAGGGCCGACGGGTCGGGCGGGACCTGGGAGAGCGGTGCATCACCGTCGAGGCCGACCGGCTGCGGCGTATCCCGGAGGTCGTCGCGATCGCCGGCGGGCAGCGCAAGGCGGCCGCCATCGACGCGGTGCTGCGGTCCGGTCTGGTCACCAGCCTGGTGACGGACACGGCGGCCGCGGACTATCTGATGACGGCTGGTCCGACGCCGCTTCCGGCCCTGAACCGGGCCGACCCCGACGGGCCGTGATCACCCGGAGGCTCCGAGGGGCCGTGATCCGCTGAGGGGCTTCGGCCCTTTGGCGGGACGGCCCCCTCGGAGGCTCGGCAACGCGCCGCGCGGGGACGGCTGTGGCAGCATCGGCGGCATGCTGCTCCGGTCCGTCCCCCGTCTGTTCGCGGGGCTGCTCGTCTGCCTCGCGGTCCTGCTGACCGGCTGTTCCGCTACGGATACGACGGCTACGACGGACCCGAGGGACACGAGGACGGACACCGGGACCGTCGGCATGAGGACGGTCGAGGAGTCGCGGCTTCCCGCCGAGGCCCGGCAGACCCTCGCTCTCATCGACACGGGCGGCCCCTTCCCGTACGCCAAGGACGGTGCCGTCTTCGGCAACTTCGAGCGCGAACTGGCCCGGCACCGGCGCGGCTACTACCACGAGTACACGGTACGGACGCCGGGCGAGCGGGACCGTGGAGCCAGGCGCATTGTCACCGGGCAGGGCGGCGAGGTCTACTACACCGATGATCACTACAAGTCGTTCAGGACGGTGTTGAGATGACCGAGGACGTGGCGGGCCGGCTCGCGGTCACGCTGGACCTCGACGGGGTCACGGACAAGACGGACTTCATGGAGCGGTGCGTACGCGCCCTGGAGCTGCCGGACTGGTTCGGCCGTAACTGGGACGCGCTCGCCGACAGCCTCGGCGATCCCTCCGTTTGGCCCGCGGCCGCCGTGGAGAAGGGGCTGCTGGTCGTCGTCACCGGCTGGCGGACGTACGCGAAGGCGCGGCCGGACGAGTGGGAGATCGCGCAGGACGTGTTCACCCAGGCCGTGGACCGGACATCGGCGCTCTCCGTGGTGTTGGCTCTCGGAGCCTGAGCTACGACGGTAGCGCGGCGCCTGAACGACCGGGCGGAACTCACGAGTCGTCGGCGGGTGCGGTCCTCAAGGGTGCATCGCCCTCAGGACCTGCTGCGTGCCTGCTCCAGGGCGGTACGAATCTCCTCGGCGCTGGCCGGCTTTCCCGGGTCGCGGGGCCAGGGCAGTCGGGGGTCCGACAGGTAGGGGAGGACCCAGGCGGGGCTGCCGTCCTGGACGCGCCGGCTCTCCGCCGTGGCGCCGGCGTCGACGGTGTCGTAGCCGAGCCGGTCGAGCAGAGCGGTGACGGACTCCTTGGCCGCGTCGTCGTCGCCGGTGATCGGGAGCGCGCTGCGGTCCGGGGACCCGGCGGGACGGGCGAGGGCGAGGAGGTGCTCGAAGTAGATGGTGCTGAATGTCTTGACCGCCCGAGCCCGGGGAACGTACCGCTGGAACAGCTCTCCTGCGGTCAGGCTGCCTGTCTCTGGTTCGGCGATGACGCCGTCCCGCCGGCGGTAGTAGTTGTTCGCGTCGATGACGGTCTTCCCGGCCAGCGCGTTCGCGGGCAGGTGGGGCACGGCGCTGAAGGGGACCGCGACGACCGTCCAGTCGCCGGCCGCGGCGGCTTCCGCCGGAGTGGCCGCACGCGCCCGGGGGCCGAGGTGGTCGGTGAGCGCGCGCAGGGTTTGGGGACCGCGCGAGTTGCTGAGCACCAGGTCGATCCCCGCGTCGACGGCCAGGCGAGCGACCGCGCCGCCGATGTTGCCACTGCCGATGATGCCGAGTGTGTCGTTCATTGCTTTCCTTGTGGTGAAGAAGTGCGTACTCGGGCGCCCCCGCGCCCGCAGACCGCACGGTCTGCGGGCGCGGGGGCGTGTTTCGGTGCGCGGACGGATGCGCGGTGTGTGGGCTGCGCCAGGTGGTCAGTGGCCGGATTCGAGTCGTTCCTTCAGAGCCTTGCCGTAGCGTGCGCCGCTCTCCTCCATTTTGGCTCGGTTGGGCTCCACGGCTTCCACGGCGGCTGGGCCGCTGAACTCCTCGGAATCCGTGACTCGCGTTCCGCCGTCATGGGGGTCGAGGAGGAAGGAATGTACTCCGGTGACGACGCCGGGGACGCCGCCCTCCCAGGCCAGCCGGCGCGGTGCCTCGTAGTGCAGGACCGTGAACTCGTACTCCCCGTCCATCTCGGATCCATTCGACAGACGGGCCCGCAGCTTGGTGCCGGGCCGGACTTCGGTGGGCACGTCGACGAAGCTCAGGTCGGGGTGCCACTGTGCGTATCCGGCGAAGTCGGTCAGGACCTTCCACACCTCCTCGGGGGAAGCGGCGATGTCTGTGACCGTGCTGATGACCGGGTTGTTCGTCATGTTTCTCAGGCCTCCGTACGGTTTTCGAGGACGATCTTGCCCCGGGCGTGGCCGCCGGCCAGCAGCTGCTGGGCCTGCGCCGCCCGGTCGAGGGGGAAGGTCCGGCCGACGTGCACGGTGAGCTTGCCCTGCTCGGCGAGCTCCACCAGCCGGGTCAGGTCGTCGCCGTCGAGGTGCAGGAAGACGTCGATGGTCCCGGGGTACTCGGCGGCGGACAGCGTGATGGAGGCGACCCGCGCCCCGAGGGCGGCGATCGCGTGCGTCGTGGACAGGGAGCCACGCCCCGCGGTGTCGAGAATGGCGTCGATCCCGTCCGGGGCGATCTCGCGCACCTGCTCGACGAGTTCGTCGCCGTAGCGCACCGGCGTCGCTCCCAGGGAGGCGATGAACGTCTGGCTGGTCTCGGAGCCGGTTCCGATCACCCTTGCGCCGCGCGCGGCGGCGATCTGCACGGCGAGGTGTCCCACGCCGCCCGCCGCCCCGTGCACCAGGACGGTGTCACCGGCGCTCACCTCCAGGCTGTGCACGATCGCCTGGTACGCGGTCAGTCCGGCGACCGGCAGTCCGGCGGCCTGGGCCCAGCTCAGGTTCCGCGGTTTGCGCACCAGTTGGCGCGGTTCGGCCGAGATCTTCTGCGCGTAGGTGCCGTAGTGCATGGCCTTGTCGCGGACGAAGCCGATCACCTCGTCGCCCGGCCGGAACCCCGTCGTCGCGGTTCCGGCCTGCTCGACGACCCCGGCCAGGTCCCACCCGGGGGTCACGGGGAAGAGGAAGTCCACGACGGGATCCGGGGCTCCGCTCTGGAATCCCAGGTCCGCCGGGTTGAGGGCGGCGGCCTCGATTCTCACCAGGACGAGATCGTTGAACATCTTCGGATCCGGAACATCGACGACTTCAAGGACCTCGGGTCCGCCGAATTTCTGATACTGAACGGCTCTCACAGCATTGCCTCTCGTATGGCGTGCGGGTCGGCACGGCGCAGGCACCTCATCCGGCCGAGGGGGCGGGGCGCACGACCAAGCTGACCAGGGCATCTACGGCGGAGCAATGACGGTCTGGGCAACGGGTAATACCCTGGAGGCATGAATCAGCTGGAGACCCGGGAACTGGTCTACTTCGTGGCCGTGGCCGAGACGCTGCACTTCGGCCAGGCCGCGGAGGGCCTGGGCATCACCCAGCCGCCGCTGTCCCGGGCCATCGCCCAGCTGGAGCGACGCGTGGGCGTCCCGCTGCTGGAACGCACCACCCGGCAGGTGCGGCTGACCGCCGCGGGTGAGGTGTTCCTGGCCGAGTGCCGCACCATCCTGGCGGCGCTGGACACCGCCGTACGCAAGACGCGTAAGGCCGCCGAGCATCGGGTCACCATCGCGGCACGGCCCGGCTCCGGCCCCGGCGTCCTGCCCGCCCTGCTCGCCGCCGCCGAGGGTGCGGATGGCGTGCACACGGACGTCGTGTTCACCTACGACGAGCTCGGCGCCCTGCGGGACGGCACCGCGGACGTCGCCCTCATGTGCCAGACGGTTGCCGTCCCCGGCCTCGAACTGATGGAGCTCGGCCCGGAAGAGCCGGTCGTCCTGCTCCCGGCGGGCCACCGCCTGGCCGAGCGCCCGTTTTTGTCCCTCACCGAGGTGGAGGCGCTGGCGGGCTACAAGGCGCACCTGCCCAACGAGGCATTGGACGTCATGGTCGACCGCGTCGCACTCGGCCGGCTCGTGGTCGTCGTCGGTGAGAGCGTCCGTGGCCGCTTCGGCGAATCCGTCCGGGCGGTGCCCGTCCACGGATACCCGGCCACCCAACTGGTGCTGGCCTGGCTCCCGGACGCCCGCCCGGCCGCCTCCCGCCTCACCGCGATCGCCCACGCCGTGCTGGCGGGACGCACGCCTGGACCGCCGGCGCCGGCCGAGCTCTGACCTCAGCGCAACTCGGCCGTAGGCGGACGGCGGTCGACACGACGCGCAGCGGGCGGCAGCGCCGGCCGGCGGCCTCTGCTTCACCCGCGCTCACGAGCCTCTTCGTAACCATTCGTACTCGACCGTTGCCGTCGCCGCAGGGGGGCGGACGGAGCGCCAGGGGCCGCCTGAGCGGTGGGCGGTCACTCACCCTGTCGACTTGCCGGCCGCCGCCTCGGCCTGTCTCCTCGCGGAAGTCTCACCTCGAATGACTTGCACCTGCCACTAGCGGCAGGTTCTACCGTGGCGGCCGAAGTCGCAGACCAGTGGCGTGAGTTGGCCGCCGACCGGTCTGCATCAGTGCCGCCGGACCAGCGCCCGCGGCGACCGCTCCCCGTCCACAGAGGAAAATCGTGAGCTTCAATCACATCTGCATCATCGTGAGTGATCTGGACCGATCGCTGCCCTTCTACCAAGACCTCCTGGGATTCAAGAACGTGATAGCGGAAAGCACCGAGCCCGGAATCTGGTTCGACTCCTCGACGCTCGACGACATTCTTGGCGTGAAGAACGCGGCGACCCGGATCGTGGTCGTCGCCGACGACGATGGCGCGGCGCTGGAACTGCAGCAGGCGGCCAACCCGCTCTCCACCAAGGCTCCGGACGAGTACCTGCGCTACGGCAAGACAGGCGTCAAGGAGCTGGCGATCGATGTGGCCGACATCGACGATCTCTTCCAGCGTGTCAAGGCCGCTGGTCACGAGCTTCAGACCGACTACATCTGGTCCCCGTACGCAGGAACCCGTTCTTTCCTGTTCTACGACCCCGACGGCGCGCTCATCCAGGCCATGGAAGTCTCGGAGGAGCGATTTCCGCGTAAGTGAGGCGATGCCCGACGCGCTCGCTCATTGAACCGCTCCGGGGCTGGTAGAAGCTGTGGTGCGTCCCGGGCCTGATGGAATCGCCTTGCTGGTTCCCGGCACTCGATGAGCTTCTTCGGGGTCAAGGCTTCGGCGTTGCTCGCGCGATGCCACGGTCGTGGCGATCCGTCAGCTCGGCGGGCCTCGGAGTGCGGCAGGCACGGTTTCAAGATCATGGAATTCCCCAGTGCCGTGATCCGAGTGGAAGACCGTGCCTGCCGGCGCGGCCGGCCGAGGTGCTGGACCCGCGGGATGATGCCCCGGGGTGCGTGCTGGAACAGGTCGGCGCCCAACCCGATCCGCTTCTGCCCAGGCGGGTCCTCAGCTGACCATCAGCAACTCAGCACGTTGTCTACCGGAGGAGACGAGAGGTTCGTGATGTCGTCATCAGCTACGCTGAACCTCACGCTGACGTCAGATGCAACTCTGGTATGACGCGCAAGAGGCAAGGAGCAGCCATGCGGATCGGAGAGGTCGCCGAACAGGCGGGAGTGAGCGTTCGGGCGCTGCGCTACTACGAAGAGCAGCGGCTGCTCGACTCCACGCGCACCAGCGGGGGACAGCGGCAGTACCCGGACGGCGCGGTCGAGCGGGTCAGGATGATCCAGACGCTGTACGCCGCCGGTCTGTCGAGCAGGCTCGTTCGCGAGGTCCTGCCTCGGTGCATGCATGAGGGCGAGGTGACCTACGAGTTCGTCGAGAGCATCATCACCGAACGGGCCCGCATCGACCGCCAGATCAACGACCTGACGCAAGTGCGCGCCCGCCTCGACGAGATCATCGCTGCGGCAACGGACCCCAATCATCCGGAGTACTGCCACCCGGTGCACTCCGGTCTCCCCAGTAACGCCTGAGGCGGTCTCACCGCGCTCAGGGCCGTACGCGCCGGCGCCTCGTCCGCTCCGTGCACCGTCCCGCCGCGGTCGGTGCAACCGGCAGCGGTCGGAGACCGGCCTCCGACCGGGCGACCCGTGTCACAGCCGTGCGGGCCGTCGTGACAGGCATGGCAGCAGGCGCCGCCCTCCACCGCCTGACCGACGCCTGCGATGAGATCAGCTACCTCGCTGGAGGCGGTCGGCAGGGGCGGCACCGTCCTGGGAGGCGGCCCAGGAGGCGAGGAGGCGCAGGGCTTCTTCGGAGGGTGAGCCGGGTTCGGCGGTGTAGATGAGGAGGGTGACGCCGGGTTCGTCGTCCACGGCCGAACCGTGCCAGGCCAGCGTGAGTTCACCGACGACCGGGTGGTGGAAGCGTTTGACGCCGGTGCCGTGACGGCGGACGTTGTGGGATCCCCAGCGGGTGCGGAAGGCGTCACTGCGGGTGGACAACTCACCCACCAGATCGTGGAGGTCCTTGTCGTGCGGGTTGCGGCCGGCCTCGGTGCGCAGCACGTCCACGGTCATGTCGGCGATGAGGTCCCAGTCCGGGTAGAAGCGGCGGGCCGCCGGGTCCAGGAACTGGAAGCGGGCCATGTTCGGCGGCGTCGTGCCGCTGTCGTAGAGGTCGGCGAAGAAGGCGCGGGCGAGTTGGTTGGCGGCCAGCAGGTCCAGGCGGCCGTTCGTCACGAACGCGGGCCCGGCGGTGACGGCGTCCAGGGCCCACTGCAGGCTCTTGGGCAGCGCCCGCTGCCGGCTGGAACGTGACCGGGGGCGGGCCAGTGTGTCGGAGCCTTCCTGGGCCTGGGCCAGGTGGAGCAGGTGCGCCCGTTCGACCTCGTCCAACTGGAGCGCCCGGGCGACCGATTCGAGCACCGCGGGGGAGGCACCGGTCAGGTTGCCGCGCTCCAGCTTGCCGTAGTAGTCGACGCTGACGTCGGCCAGCGTGGCGACCTCGCTCCTGCGCAGTCCGGGCACGCGGCGCCGGCTGCCGGCCGGCAGCCCTGCCCGCTCCGGGGTGATCTTGGCTCTGCGCGAGGTGAGGAACTCGCGGACTTCGTCACGGTTGTCCACACCTCTGACCGTACGCCGCCCGTCCGGCCGTAAGCGTGTACTGCCAGTACATGGATCAACAGCCACTGGTTGCCCGCGCGAAACGAGGGTTCCCTGGATGACGTGGCACTCAGCCAGCCAGCCAGCCCGGCCGTCCGACGCGGCCGGTCCCTCCGTACGCAAGGAGCAACCCCCATGCGCGGTGTCGTGATGCACGCCCCAGGTGACTTCCGGGTGGAGGAGCGCGAAGACCCGACGATCCTGAAGCCCACGGACGCGGTCATCCGCGTGGCGGCGGCCTGCGTGTGCGGCTCGGACCTGTGGCCCTACCGCGGGGCCGAGCCCTTCGAGGCACGCTCCCCGATCGGCCACGAGTACGTGGGCGTCGTGGAGGAGATCGGCAGCGCCGTCACCACAGTCAAGCCCGGTCAGTTCGTCGTCGGCGGCTTCTCCACTTCGGACAACACCTGCGCCAACTGCCGTGCCGGCTACCAGACCGCATGCGTCCAGCGCGAGTGGATGAACGAGATGGGCGCCCAGGCGGAGCGGCTGCGCATCCCGCTCGCCGACGGCACCCTCGTCGCCACCCCGGGCACCCCGGACGAGGACCTGATCCCGAGCCTGCTGACCGCTTCCGATGTGCTGGGCACCGGCTGGTTTGCCGCTGTCGCCGCCCAGGCCGGTCCCGGCAAAACGGTCGCCGTGGTCGGTGACGGCGCGGTCGGCCTGCTCGGCGTGCTGGCCGCCCGACAGCTCGGCGCCGAGCGGGTCATCGCCATGAGCCGGCACGCCTCCCGGCAGAAGCTGGCCCTGGAGTTCGGCGCGACCGACATCGTCACCGAGCGCGGAGACGAGGGCGTCGAGAAGATCAAGGAGCTGACCGGCGGCTTCGGCGCCCACTCGGTCATCGAGGCGGTCGGCACCCAGGAGTCGATGCTCCAGGCCATCCGCTCCACCCGCCCGGGTGGCCATGTCGGTTACGTCGGCGTCTCCCACGACGTCACCCTCGACGGCCAGGAGCTGTTCTTCTCCCACGCGCACCTGCACGGCGGCCCGGCCCCGGTCCGCCAGTTCCTGCCGCGGCTGATCGACCTGATCTGGACGAGGCAGATCGACCCGGGCAAGGTCTTCGACCTCACCCTCCCCCTCGACCAGGCCGCCGAGGCCTACCAGGCCATGGACGAACGCCGCGCCATCAAGGTCCTGCTCAAGCCCTGACCGGCCACCACGCCCCAGAGCATCCGCGGCCCCGGCAACGACCTGCGACGACCTCAGCCTCTCCGGGTGCCGCATCCCTTGCGAAAGGACGGTAGGCGCATGAGTGACGAGATGAGATACGGGCACTTGGGCCGCTCCGGTCTGCTGGTCAGCCGGATCGGCCTGGGGACGATGGACTTCGGTTTCACCGTGGACGAATCGACCAGTTTCGCGGTCATGGACACCGCCGTCGATGCGGGTATCAACCTCTTCGACACCGCCGACGTCTACGGCGGCCCGCAATCAGCGGACATGGCCAAGGGGTACGGCGTCTCGGAAGAGACCATCGGCCGGTGGCTGAAGCGCAGCGGGCGCCGCGACGACATCGTCCTGGCCACGAAGGTGTACCAGCCGATGGGCCGGGGCCCGAACGACCGCCGGCTGTCCGCCTACCACATCCGGCGCGCATGCGAGGCGAGCCTGCGGCGCCTCCAGACCGACCACATCGACCTCTACCAGATGCACCACATCGACCGTGCCACGCCCTGGGAGGAAATCTGGCAGGCGATGGAGCAGCTGGTGCGCGAGGGCAAGGTCAGCTACGTCGGCAGCAGCAACTTCGCCGGCTGGGACGTGGCGCTCGCCCAATCGGCCGCCACCGCACGGCACTTCCTGGGCCTGACCTCCGAACAGAGCCTGTACAACCTCGCCGTACGGGCCGTGGAACACGAACTCGTCCCCGCACTGCGCCACCTCGGCATCGGACTGATCCCCTACAGCCCACTGCACGCCGGCCTGCTCACGGGCGCACTCGCGTCCGCCGCCGAGGGGCGCATCCGGGACGAGTCGATGCTTCAGCGCATCGACGCGCACCGCGACCAACTCGAAGCGTACGAAGAGCTGTGCCGGGAGCTGGGCGCCAAGCCGGCGCACATGGCGCTGGCCTGGGTGCTGCACAACCCTGCCGTCTCCACCACGGTCACCAGAGCCACGACGAGCGAGCAACTACGGTCCAACCTGGGCGCACTGTCCGTACACCTGGACGACGAGACCGTGGAACGCCTCGACCGCATCTGGCCGGGGCCGGGGGAAGCCCCGCAGGCGTATGCCTGGTGAAGCCGGTCCCGGGCCGACCGGCATCCCAGGCCGCCGTACTGTCGCATCGCCGAGTTCTTCCGAGGGGCGACCCGCCCATGGCGCGGATCGCTGGGACCTCAGCCCTGACCACCACACCGACCACCACACCGACCACCGCGCCGACATCCGGGACTTCCTCGTCGGCCGACGCGCCAGGATCACCCCGGAGCAGGTCGGACTGCCGATCAGCGGCCCACGACGGGTGCCCGGGCTGCGGCGCGAGGAGGTCGCGCAGCTTGCGTCCATCAGCACCGACTACTACACCCGGGTCGAGCAGGGGCGCATGCGGGCGTCCGTCTCCGTCCTGGAAGCGGTCGCCCGGGCCCTGCAACTGGACGAGGACGAGCGCAGGTACCTGTTCGACCTGGCCCAAGCAGCCGGTCCCGCCCGGCGTGCGGCTCGCCGCCGCGGGGATGTCGAGGTGCCGCCCTCCGTCCAGTGGATGCTCGACTCCATGACGAAGTCGTCGTCCTTCGTACGCAACGGCCGCATGGATGTCATCGCCCACAACGCGCTGTTCCGTGCTCTGCACGCGCCTATGTTCGACAGCGACAGCGGCAGCGACACCGGCAATCGACGCGGCCGGCCGAACATCGCCCGCTACCTCTTCCTCGATCCGCGCTCAGCCGATTTGTTCGTCGACTGGGAGGCCGCCGCCGTGACCACCGTCGCGCTGATGCGCGCCGAAGCCGGGCGCGAACCCCGCGATCAGGCCCTGCGCGAACTCATCGGCGAACTGGCCACGCTCAGCACCCAGTTCCGCACCCAGTGGGCCGCCCACCACGTCCGCATCCGCCACTACGGCATCAAGCGGCTGCGCCACCCCGACGTCGGCCGCCTGGAGCTGGCGTACCGATCCATGGACCTGCCCCTGTCCGACCGTGCCGTGTACGACCTGACTGTCTATACGGCCGAGCCCGGCACCTCGTCCGAAGACCGGCTCAAGCTCCTCGCCAGTTGGACAGCCAGACAACCGTCGGCCACAGAGCCCACCCGACACGAGAGTCACTGAGACTGATCGGCGAAGACTCCCACCGGGCCGCCGCGGACATGTGCCCGATGATCACCAAGTGCGCGGGGTCGGCGTCGGCGGTGGCGAAGGGGCGGGCGCTCGGTATCCCGGGCGCCCGCCCACCTCAGCAACCGAAGGTTACGGCGTGACCTTCTCGATCAGGACGGTGCCGGCGCCCGCGACCGTGCCGCGCGCGTTCAGTAGCCGTACCTGTCCGATCAGGTCGCGTCCGTCGGGTCCGGTACCCGTGGCGGTGACCTCGGCGGACACCGTCGCCGAGTCGCCCGTGCCGAGCTTCACCGGCGCCGGGTCGTCGACCGCGACAGTGCCGAGCGTCGCGGAGAAGTACGTGTCGCGGTAGTCGTACGTGGTGGAGTCGCCCGACATCGCGAAGCTGAGCACCTCGATGGTGTACGTACCGGCGGCCGGGTCGACGATGGAGACCGACTCCTCGGAGTCGGCGTCCGCGTCCTGCCCGACCACGTTGCCGTCCTTGTCATAGACCGTCAGGTCGAGGTCGGCGGCCGGGTCGGAGACACCGCCGATGACGACGTCCAGCGACGTGGCGCCCTCGGGCACCTCGACGGTGGTGGTCTGTGTGGCGCCCTTGGCGATGGCCGGCCGCGCGATCCTGGCGGAACCGAGCGGGCCGCCCTCCACCGTGCCGTCGACCGCGGCGTGGCTGTTCGTCACCTGCCAGGAGACCGCCGCCGGGATGCCGGCCCTGGCCTCGGGGACGGTCACGGTCTCCGGGGCGAAGTCCGCGCCGAGCACCTCGATGCTCAGCTTGTAGGGGTTGTCGAGAAGCGGCGACGTACGGTGCGACTCGACCTCGATCTCCCAGACCCCCGGCTGCGGGTCGCTGTACGACCGCAGGTCGCCGCGGCAGCTCCTGCCGGCGGGGTAGTTGCTGTAGCAGCTCTCCGTCCCGACGCCGTCGGGCAGGAGGCCGTACGGGTGGATGGCGAGGAACCTGGTCCGGCTCTTGTCGCTCAGCCCGCCGAGTGCGACCTCAAGGGTGTGGGCGCCCTCGGGAACGGTGACGAAGTACGACTTGTAGCTATTGCGCTGCACCGAGTCCGACACGGTGAAGGTGTGCTCGCCCGGGACGGCGACCACGACGGTCGACAGGATCTGCTTGTCGACGCCGACGGTCTTGGGGTCGTCGACCTCGAGGATCGCGCTCTTGATGCCCTCGGCCCGCGGAGCGGCCTGGAGCCTGACGGTCACCGGCTGGTTCAGCGGCAGCCTCACCGCGTCGGGGCCGAGGATCTCGAAGGTGTCACCGGCGTTGTTCTTGAGGCGCAGCGTGTGGCGGACGGCCTTGTCGGCGCCGGAGGTACGCGTGATGGTGACGTCGTACGTCTTCTTCTGTCCGGCCCGCAGACCGCCCTCGCGGTCGTAGACGCCGGTGCCGAAGCCCGGGATCTTGAGCGCCTGGTCGAGCGCGGTGTCGACCGGGGCCTTCACCGCGTACTCGTGCGCGGTCGCCCCGGCCCTGATGGCCTTCCACGCGTCCACGATGTCGATGAGGCCGGCGCCTTCCTCGTACGCCTGAAGGCCCTCGATGGGGTGGGCGGTCGAGGTCAGGGCCGTGCGCAGCTTCACCGGGGTGAGGTCGATGCCCCGCTGTTTCGCCGCCGACAGCAGCAGCGCGCTCGCGCCCGCGGCCTGCGGCGATGCCGCTGACGTGCCGTAGTGCGTCGAGTAGCCGGGCGGCAGCGACCAGACCGCCTCGGCCGTCGTGACGGCGGGCTGCCAGGTCGGCGTGGCGTTGACCGAGGCGCCGGGCGCGGACAGGATCGGCGTGAAGCCGCCGTCCTCACGCGGGCCGCGCGAGGAGAACGTGAACAGGTTGTTCTGCTTCTCCACGGCCGAGCCGTAGTCGGCGGCCCAGGTCTCCTTGGAGACGGTCGCGCCGACCGAGACGACCTTGTCGGTCAGACCGGGGTGGCCGATGGTGTTGGCGCCGGGGCCCTCGTTGCCCCCGGCTATCACCAGCTGGACGCCGTAGGTGTCGATGAGTCGCGTGTACAGCTCGGACTGCGCGTTGTCGCCGTCGTTGAGTGCCGGCAGGCCGCCGATGGACATGTTGACGATGTCGACGCCGCGGTTGACGACGAGGTCGATCATGCCCTCGGTCTCGGCGACGTTGCTGCAGCCCGGCCCGAACTCGCAGGCGCGGGACGAGACGATCTTCGCGCCGGGCGCGGCGCCGTTCATCCTGCCGCCGAACAGTCCGTTCGCGGCGGCGATGCCGGCGACATGGGTGCCGTGCGCGCCGGAGATGATGCCGATGTTGACGAAGTCGGCCTCCTTGCCGACCCAGTCGCCGCCGTACGGATCCATGGGTACGTCCTTGCGGATCTGCACGACGAACGACTGGCGCTCGGCGACGTCGGTCGACGGGTCGTCGGCGCCGAAGTAGCCGATCTGGTAGCCGTCCTTGTACGGCTTCATCGGCTCGTCGTCGGTGAAGTCGCCGTTGTCGTTCACGTCGACGGTGACCGTGCCGGCCGCCGCGTCGTACAGCACGCCCCAGACGTCGGTGGTGTCGCCGTCGCGGTTCACGTCGCCCTCGGCGTCGCCGCCCGCCGTGACGGCCTCGCGGAAGACGTTGACCCGGTAGTCGCCCGCCGGAGCCTGCCAGGTGCGGCCGCCGTAGGTGAAGACGGGCCCGGACACCGAGTTCGTCATCGCACGCCAGGTGCCGTCGCCGTCGGTGATCGGGTCGGTCGCCGTCACCCAGTCGACGATCTTGCGCTCGCCTGTGGTGGTCTTCTGCAGTGCCGGGTGAGTGAGGTCGACGCCGGTGTCGAGGATGCCGATGGTGATGCCGCGGCCGTCCGCCTTGGGGTTCTTCTTCACGAAGTCGACGGCGCCCGTTTCGAAGGACGGGTTGTACGGGTTCCTGGCGGGGGTGTTCGCGTCGGGCGCGGGGTAGTTGCCCGCGGGCGCCTTCGTGGAGGCGTTCTTCGTTGCGTCCGGTCTGGGTGACGGGTCTTCCAGCGGTATCTCCTCGCGCAGGTCGATGCCGTGCACGGCGGAGAACTTCGCGGCGGCCGCGATGACCGAGTCCGCCTTCTTGGTGGGGACGGTGGCGCGGACGTACCCGAGTTTGTCGTAAGTACGGCCCACGGAAGCGCCGTTGACCGCGTTCAGCTGCTCGGCGACCTGCTCGGTCCGCCCCGGAGCGGTGGCGATCATCATCGTGACGTTCTTGTCGCCGCCGGCCTTGGCCTCGGAGAGCAGCTCGGCGTCCTTGCCGCCGAGCTTGTCCTCGGCCGACTTGACGCCGCCGACGGACGGGACGGCGGTGGACATGGTCTGGTTGGACAGGGTCGCCGGTATCGGGATCGGGCCGATCGCGGCGGCGCCGGCCACCAGGCCCGCGGCGACGGCGGCACGGATCACACGTTTCGCGCCCGGGGTACGGGCGCGGTGGGGGATGAAGGGCATGGGGGTCCCTAACGATGCGCAGAAATATGCGGGGGTTGGACGGCCAGGACCGATCGGTCTGGCCACGGAAATTCGGAGTGACATCCCTGATGAGCGTCGGCAGCGTCGGCCGTGTCAGCGCATGACCAGGCCGCCGTCGACGCACAGCACCTGGCCGGTCATCGCTGCCGCGTCGTCCGAGGCCAGGAAGGTCACGGCCGCGGCGGTGTCCTCGCGAACGAGTCGGCGGGCCAGGGCCTGCTGGGCCACCACGGCCTCGAACTGCTCGTCGCTGTTGACGGTGCGGGAACCAGGCGTGTCGGTGAGACCGGGCGCGACAGCCGTGACCGAGATGCCCGAGGGACCGAGGGTGCGGGCCAGCACGCGCATCATGCCCAACTGCGCTGCCTTACTGGTGATGTAGGGCAGCAGTACGGGATCGGGCGGCATCCACACGGTGTCCGACGTGATGAGGATGAGGCGGCCGAACCCACGCTCGGCCATCCCGGGGGTGAACGCCTGGCTCAGCCACAGCACGGACTCCACGTTGACGCTCCGCACGTGTCGCCACCGGCTCACGTCGACAAGGATGCCCGCGCCGCCCAGCACCACCAGGCGACGCACCCCGGCCCTGCGTACGCCGTGCAGTACGCCGCGGCCCACCTCCAGCAGTGACTCGGAGGCCTCGATGCCGTCTCGTGGCGGTACCACGGCCAGTACCACCCGCGTCGTGGCCGGCCGCCATGCGTGCGACGGCGTCGATGTCGCTCGCGTGCGCCGCGAGGGTGCCGTCCTTCCCGCTGCGCGTGGCCCCGCTCGCCCGCCTCGGCGGCGATCCGGCTGCCGATCGTCCCGGTGGCTCCGAACGGCAAGATGCGCATGGTATGACCCCTGGAAGGCGTCATGCGTGCCGCGCGCATGCCGTCACCAGTAAGGTATCCATTGGATACTGATTACTTCTACGATCCTTAAGTATCCTTCGGATATGAAGGCTGCCAACGACTCTGATATCTGCTGCCCGCCCCGGCTGGTGCTCGACCGTATCGGTGACAAATGGTCGGTGCTGATCGTGCTGCAGCTGAGCGACGGACCCAAGCGGTTCACGGAGCTGCGCGAACTGCTTCATCACGTGACACCCAAGGTCCTCACCCACACCTTGCGGGGCATGGAACGCGACGGCCTGCGCACCCGGACGGTCTTCGCCGAGGTCCCGCCCCGCGTGGAGTACGAACTGACTTCGCTGGGCCACTCCCTGGCGCCGGTCATGAAGCCGATCGATGCCTGGGCCGCGGAACACGTGGACGAGGTCCTGAGCTTGCGCAACGCCCACGACGCCCGCTCCGCGGACGAGTTCGCGGGCTAGTTTCCGAGCCGCAGCAAGGACAGGTCGACGGCGTCGGCGATGGCTTTCGCGCCGGCGTCGTTGACGTGGAGACCGTCGCCGCTGTTGTACTCCTCGCGGATCCGATCGGGTCGCTCCGGGTCGGCGACCGCGGCGGCGATGTCGAGGACGGCGTCGAAGGGCTGGTCGGGGCCGAGCAGCCAGTCGTTGATCCGGTGGCGCAGGGCCTGACCGGCCGGGGTGTCGGCACCGTCGTACACCGTTCCCTCGTAGGGGCCGAGTGTGGCGGCGACGGCTACGAGGCCGGCGGCATGGATGCGGTCGGCGAGCGTTGTGTAGCCGGCGATGAGGTCGTCGAGGGCCGGCAGGACCGGGGGTTCGGGGAAGGACTGGGTGCCTGGCACGCCCAGATCGTTGAGACCGATGTGGATGAGGACGTGGCTGACGCCGGGCACGTCGAGCACATCGTGTTCGAGACGGGCCAGGAGGTGTTCGCCGATGCCGTCGGTGAGGAGCCGGTTGCCGGAGATGCCCTGGTTGACGATCCAGCCGTGGGGGAGACGACGGCCGAGCTGAGCGGGGAAGCTGTTGTCGGCGCCGGGCGTGGTGGCGAAGCCTTCGATCCAGGAGTCCCCGAAGGCCACGGCGACGGCGGTGCCTTCCGGGGCGAGAACGTCGACACCGGTGAGGAAATGGCTGGTGGCCAGATCCTCGGCGGTGGTGAAGGACGCGGCGGTGAGCTGGTTGCCGGGGACCGCGTACCCGATGTCGTAGGGGACCGCCGAGTAAGTGGTCAGGCCCGTGTCGTGCGGGAGACAGAGGCTGAGGGCGAGTTCTTCCCCCGCGCTCACCTGCTGCTCGACGGGGTCGCTGACGACCTCGTCTCCCACGCCGATCGTGACAGTGTCGGCGCCCGCGAAGCGCAGCACGGTGTCGCTCGCGGGGTCGATCGCGCTTGCTTCGGTGCGCCTGGCGAGGTGTGCGCCGGCTATCTCCAGCGGCTCTTTTCCGTAACGGTTGCTGAGGCGTATGCGCAGGGCCTCACCTCCGCCGGCGATTCGCAACGGCTGCCGTACGGTCTGGTCGGCGAATCCGCGAAGTTCGAAGAGCGTGAAGTCCTTATGGGGATTGATGACGGCGGATCGGTGGGCGGCGATCCAGATGGCGGACGAATTGGCCATGGAAACTCCGGTCGTGGCGTGCCGAACTGCGGCGGCGGGACTGCACTGCGAAAACGCGCTGAGACGGCGCGACTGCGAAATACGGCCCGCCATGCACAAGACCATGGTGCCGTGGTCGATGATCGTGTATGGCGGGCCGCTTTTTAAGTCGCTTCTATCTCACTTCGAACTCAGAAGAGCCCGTTCTTGTTGGCGGCCGGGAGATCCGGAGAAAACCAGGGAGCGGCGTTTTCCGGAGTACCTACGATCTGCAGGACCTCCCAGTGCTCGATCGCCTTGCCATCGGCGTTCATCTTGAAAATGTCCGCGCCGGCGATCCCCGTGTCGTCAGGATCGTCGTTGAAGAGATTGAGAAAGTTTGAGTGGACCCACACGTAGTCATCCACCGCGATGATGCGATGCCCAACCCAACGAGCGTTCGGGCGGTCCTTGAGGACGTTGTCGAAGAAACTCGACAAGCCTTCCGCGCCAGTACTGAGGAGGGGGTCGTGCTGGATGTAACCCGGGTCCAGGAACTGCGCCACGGCTTCCGCGGGCCGCCTCTGGTTGATCATCACTTCGTGAAGGTCCACGATGTTGTTCAGGTTGCGAACGGCTTGATGATCATTGGCGTCGACCAATTTGAGCATTTATTATCCCCTTTTTAATGCGTTCGTCTCGGTCTTCGGCGCTCTGGCGGCCTCAGCGGCCTGGGAAGTCCGTGAACATGGTCGGCGGCGGATTCGACCCCACCCATTCCCGAAGCTCGGTCTCGATGGGCCCGTGGAGTTCCACGGATCCAATTGCCGCACATTCCGTCAACCGCTCCAGCAGTACCGCCGCTCGCTCCATGTGTGCCATGGCCGCCGCGGAGTCGGCGTACTCCTCGATCACCAGATAGCTGCCGTCCTCGGCCGAGAACCACCGGTAGCTTTTGGTGCCGGGCTCGTCGTCGGCCTGGAGGCGCAGCGCGACCACCAGTTTCTCGAATTCTTCGTGCCGTTGTTCTCGGACATCGAACCGTACGCGCACGAAGATGCTTTCCTTGCCCACCTTGCCCCTACTCTTTTCAATCAATATGCGACGTGGGCGGGGTGGTGGATATGTGCCCCCTTCTCCAGCTCGTCGACAAGGGCGACCGCGTAGTCCTTGACGCTGATCCGGCTTTCACCCTTGCTGTCGACAAGGAACTGGTCGCCGCCTGTCCGGTAGGCACCGGTGCGAACACCGGGCTCCAGCACCATCGGTGGGGAGATGTAGCTCCACTCCAGGTCGTCGGCGCTGTCCCGGATGAGTTCGAGCAGCGCTATCTGGGCGAGTGCGCGCGGCAGCAACTCCTCGGGGAACCCGGCGGCGTCGACGGCCCGTACACCCGGCGCCACCTCGACGGCGCCCGAGCCACCGACCACGATCAGGCGACCTGTCCCGGCCTTGCGCACTCCGTCCAGTACGCCCCGGCCCACCTCCAGGAGCGACTCGGTGGACTCGCTGCCGCCGCGTGGCGGCGACACCGCCAGCACCACCGCGTCGTGCCCGGAGACCAGGCGCGCGACGGTATCCGGGTCGCTCGCGTCCGCCGCCCGGGTGCCGCTCTTCCCGCCGCGAGTGACGCCGGTGATCTCGTGCCCCCGTCTGCGTGCCTCGGCGGCGACCTGACTGCCGATCATCCCAGTGGCTCCGAACAATACGATCCGCATGGCAATGGCCTCCCTGAAACGCTCTCAAAAGCGCCGTCGACCAGGAAGGTACCCACCGGGTACTGGTTACTTCAACGATCCTTGAGTTTCTCTCGGAAACCATGCTGACCAGTGATGGGCGGGGCGGGGGAACATCGACGGGTGGGCGCCGTCCTCCATTTCGGTTCTGTGGGCCATTGCCTGGCATCCCATCCTGACCTATTATCTGACGCACGTAATATTATGATCGACAGGTAATGCCTGATCGATCTGCCACCGTCAGAGGTGAGGCATGCCGTGAGTGACGTCCCCTTCCGATCCGCCGTGGAGCAGTCTCGTGCGCTGGCCGCGGGTGAGATTTCGAGCCAGGAGCTCGTCGAGCTCTATCTGGGGCGGATCGCCGTCCACAACCCCGCGCTGAACGCGGTGGTGACCCTGGACCCCGAGCGTGCCCGCCGCGAGGCCGGGGAGGCGGACGCCGCGCGGGCGGCGGGGCAGGACCTCGGTCCGCTGCATGGGCTGCCGATCACGGTCAAGGACAGCTTCGAGACAGCCGGGATGCGCACCGTCTGCGGGCGCACGGACCTCGAGGACTACGTGCCCGACCTGGACGCCGAGGCGGTCAAGCGGCTGCGTTCGGCCGGTGCCGTGATCATGGGGAAGAGCAACATGCCTCCGGGCAACCAGGACGTCCAGGCCGACAACCCGGTGTTCGGTCCTTCGTCCAACCCGTGGGACACGACCCGCACCTCGGGCGGATCCGCCGGGGGCGGCGCCGTCGCCACCGCCGCAGGCCTGGCGGCATTCGACTTCGGCTCGGAGATCGGCGGATCGACCAGGATCCCGTCCCACTTCAACGGCCTGTACGGGCACAAGTCGACCTGGCGGTCGATACCCCTCATCGGGCATGTGCCCTACGGCCCGGGCACGGGACGATGGACGGACGCCGACATGGCCTGCGGCGGCGCACAGGTCCGCGACGCACGCGACCTCGTCCCGATCCTGCGGGCAACGGTCGGGCCGGCCGACTACGACGGAGGCTTCAGCTACACGCTCGCTCCGCCGCGCGCGACCAAGCTCGCCGACTTCCGGGTCGCCATCTGGGCCGAGGATCCGTCGTGTCCGGTCGACAGCGACATCGCGGCAGCCATGGACGACGCGGTCACCGTGCTGCGGGCGGCCGGCGCGAAGGTCACGGTCCAGCCCGCGACCCTCCCCGTCGACATCGCGACGAATCACCGGAAAGCCTTCCTGCCGCTGCTCTTCGGCGCGTTCACCTACGACCGCACCGGCCTCACTCCCGCCCCCAACGCCGCTCTGCTGGCCCGGCTCGTCCAGCACCCGCGCGGCGACGCGGGTCCCGCCCTGCGGGGAACCTTCCAGTCCCACCACCACTGGCTGCAGGCCCACGCGTTGCGCAACGAGCTCCGGCAGCGATGGTTCGAGTTCTTCCAGGACTTCGACATCGTGCTCATGCCGGTCGCACCGACGGCCGCCCCTGCCCACCACAACAAGCTGATCGACCGCTTCGGGCGGCCCTACGAAGTCGACGGTGTGCGACGCCCTTACTGGGACCAGGTCAAGTGGAACGCCCTCGCCAACGTCTCCGGCGGTCCGGCGACGACCATCCCGGTACGCAAGGGGAGGGGCGGGCTGCCCATCGGTCTGCAGGCCATGGGCCCGGGCGGTGGCGATCTCACCACCATCGAGTTCGCCGCCCTGCTGGGCCGGGAGGTCGACGGCTTCGTGCCGCCCCCGGCCTTCGTCTAGACGCGACCCACCGCCCCGAGAACCAGGAGAAGCACCATGCACAGCCCGAGCCGCAACGTGTCACGCATCCTGACGGATTCCGTGTCCCGGTACCCGCAGCGCATCGCGATCGTCTTCGGTGACGACCGCATCACCTACGCCGCCCTCGACGCCGCGGCCAACCGGGTCGCCAACCTGCTCGTCTCACGCGGCATCCGGCCGGGAGACAAGGTCGCGCTGTCCTGCCCCAACCTGCCCCACTTCACCAGCGTCTACTTCGGCATCCTCAAGGCCGGGGCCGCGGTCGTGCCGCTGAACGTGCTGCTGAAGGCCCGCGAGGTCGCCTACCACCTCGCCGACTCCGACGCGAAGGCGTACTTCGCCTTCGAGGGCACGGCGGAGCTGCCGATCGGGCAGAGCGCGTGGGAGGGCTTCCAGGCCACCGAGGGCTGCACCGAGTTCTTCCTGATCGAGAGCGGTGGTGGTGCGGCGTGGGCCGGGGACGGTGGCGGGCCGCCGGAGTCGTACGCCGCCGTCGTCGCCGGGCAGCCGGTGACGTTCCGGACGGTCGAGCGCGACGAGGACGACACCGCGGTGGTCCTGTACACGTCCGGCACGAGCGGCCGGCCCAAGGGCGCGGAGCTGCGGCACCGCAACGTGTACGACAACGCGCTCGCCGGCATCGACCTGTTCGCCGCCGGCCCCGAGCGCCCCGACACGTATCTGTGCGTGCTGCCGCTGTTCCATGCCTTCGGCCAGACCGTGATCCAGAACGGTGCCCTCGCCTTCGGCGGCACGATCGTGATGCAGCCCAGGTTCGAGGCGCGGCCGGCCCTGGGTCTCATGCTCGACCACGACGTGACGTTCTTCGCCGGCGTCCCGACGATGTACTGGGCTCTGCTCGCCGCCCTCGACGACACGGTCGACGTGGCCCGGCTGGCCGCGAATCTGCGCGTGGCGGTGGCCGGTGGCTCGGCGCTGCCCGGCGAGATCCACAAGCAGTTCGAGGACCGCTTCGGCGTCACGATCCTGGAGGGCTACGGCCTGTCCGAGACGTCCTCGGTCGCCTCCTTCTCCCGGTTCGGACAGGAGCCCCGGGTCGGGTCGATCGGGGTGCCGATCCCGGGCGTGGAGATGAAGCTGATCCGTGACGACTGGTCCGAGACCGAGGGCGGCCCCGGTGAGATCGGGGAGATCGCGATCAAGGGACACAACGTCATGAAGGGCTACTACCAACGGCCCGAGGCGACGGCCGAGGCGATCAGGGAGGGCTGGTTCCGCTCCGGCGACCTCGCCCGCAAGGACGAGGACGGCTTCTACTTCATCGTCGACCGGTCCAAAGACATGATCATCCGCGGCGGCTTCAACGTCTACCCGCGCGAGGTCGAGGAAGTGCTCATGGAGCACCCCGCCGTCTCACTGGTCGCCGTCATCGGGGTACCGCACGAATCCCACGGTCAGGAGATCAAGGCCGTCGTGGTGAGGAAAGCCGGCAGCGGCACGACTGAGGAAGAACTCGCCGCCTGGGCGAAGGAGCGGCTCGCCGCGTACAAATACCCGCGCGTCGTCCAGTTCGTCGACGCACTGCCCCTGACCCCCACCGGCAAGATCCTCAAACGCGAACTCACCTGAGCACGCAGGGCGTTGTCGCGCCTGCGGCGACCGAACGCTTCTCCGATATCGATGTGCCGCGCCAGGCACCCATTCCACCGAAGGACGATCGCCCATGGCCTCCCTGTCCGACCACCTGACCCTGCCCAACGGTCAGGCGCTGCCGAACCGGATCATGAAATCCGCGTTGAGCGAGGCACTCGCCGACAAGCGCAACGCCCCGGATCACCGCCTCGAACAGCTCTACCGGACCTGGAGCCAGGGCGGGTACGGACTGATCATCACCGGCAATGTCATGGTCGACCGCACCCAGCTCGGCGAGCCGGGCAACGTCGCCATAGAGGACGACCGCGACATCGACGCGCTCACCCGATGGGCCGCGACGACCAAGGACGCAGGCATCCCCACCTGGGTTCAGCTCAACCACCCGGGCCGCCAGGCCAACTTGCTCGCCCTGGGGCACACACCGGTCGCGCCCAGCCCGGTCGCGCTCAACCTGCCCGGCGCCGCCAAGCCCCGCGAGCTGACGTCCGCGGAGATCGAGGACATCGTCGAGCGATTCGCGACCGCGGCGGCGGTGTGCGAAACGGCCGGCTTCGCCGGGGTACAGGTGCACGGAGCTCATGGCTACCTGGTGTCGCAGTTCCTTTCGCCGCTGTCGAACCGGCGCGACGACGAGTGGGGCGGCGACCCTGAGCGGCGGATGCGGTTCGTCCTGGAGGTCGTACGCCGTATCCGGTCACGGGTGTCACCCGGCTTCGCCGTCGCCGTGAAGCTCAACTCGGCCGACTTCCAGCGTGGTGGCTTCACCGAGGAGCAGTCTCGCGCAGTCGTCGCGGCTCTGGCGAAGGAAGGACTGGACCTGATCGAGGTCAGCGGCGGCAGCTATGAGTCTCCGGCGATGACGGGCTCCGCCGCGGCGTCGACGCGCGCCCGCGAGGCCTACTTCCTGGAGTACGCCCGCACGGTGCGCGCCCTGGTGGGCGACATTCCGCTGGCGGTCACGGGAGGCTTCCGATCCCATGATGCGATGGAGGACGCCGTCGCCGGGGGCGAGTGCGACGTCGTCGGTATCGGCCGGCCCACCGCCACGACGCCTGATGCCGCGGACGTCATCCTCACGGGTCGCGCCGAGGCGGTCGTCGCACATCAGATGCGCTATGGCATGCGCCGCGTGCTGGGCAGGATCACCGACATCAAGGCACTCGACGGTGTGCTCGACCTCGGCTGGCACGCGGACCAGCTGCACCGACTGGGCGCCGGCCTCGAACCCGACCTGGCCCGCGGGCGTCTTGCCGCCACTGTCTCGATGGTGCGACGAAACGGGAGGACGTCCTTCCGCCGTAAGCGCGGGGCCTGAGGTCCACGTGACCTCACGATCGCCGCGTGCGGCTCCAGTCGGCTCTGGGACGCCCTGATCAGGCTGACCTGCCTGCCGTGTGCCGTCGGGCCGCGTCGGCGAAGGCATCGAAAAGGCGACCGACCACCTCGACGTCGCCGTCGATCGCGAGGCGGCCGGACTCACCGGCGGTGGACGGCTTCTCTGTCCCGGGCGACAGTGCGATCGCAGGGTTCGGAGCCGGTCAGTGAGGCGATTCGGTCCGATCGAGGGCATGCGGCCGAGGATCTCTGTGAACCGCTTCGGGCCCAACAGGAGTTCACGGAGGACGAGGACGGTCCGCACGCCGGGCCAATGCGAAGGCCGCATAAGAGGCGTGGAGTAATACGCGCCTGTCCTTCCCTCCGCGAAGGGGAGTGGCCGGTGGCACATGAGGACGGGTCCGCCTGCACCGCGTCCCAGCGGGACCCGGCCCCCTGCTTGTCCTGCCCACGGCCGGCCGCGGACCGCGGACTTCCGACTGCCGACGGCCCGCACCGACCGATCTCACCGCCGACCACACAGTGGTGGCTCCCGACTTGCGAAAACACGGCCTGAGCGACAATCAGGCCACTGGTTGGGGCAAGCGGCCGGTGGCCGTCGGCACGGCCGCTTCGTCGAACCTAGAGGTCGAAGGCGTGCTGTGAACAACAGGGTTCGCGGCGTAGCTCCCGGCTGACGGTGAGCCAGTCGGTGTGGTCCGTGGTGCGGTCTTCCGCCGGCCTGGCGGCGAACGTGCCGACCAGGTCGTCCTGGCGGTGGACAACGCCGTCGCGCATGACCCACGAGGTACGGATCAGGTCGTCGAAGTTCTGGAAGGGGTTTCCGTCGACCGCCACGAGGTCGGCGAGCTTTCCTGGTTCCAGGGTGCCGAGGTCGTCACTCACTCCGAAGGGAGCCGCCCATGCCGGTGTGCACGGGTGTCGCACCATTCGGCCCGACGCTCGCCCGTCGTCCTTGCCGCAGAGGTCAACCGGCGGTGAGGCGGCCGTCACTTGCCGCTGCCCGGCCTATTGTATTACGATCGAAATATAATTGACCGGGAGAGCCCGTGAAGGGCCATCGGGCCTTCCGGCCGGCTAAGGAGTGTGTGTGGTGCGGTACGGAACAGAGCACAAACAGGAGACAAGGCGGCGGATCGTCGAGGCGGCGGGCCGCCGATTCAAGCGAGACGGTATCGACGGCTCGGGGGTCTCGGCGCTCATGAAGGACGCGGGACTGACCAACGGCGCCTTCTACGTTCACTTCGAATCCAAAGATGACCTCGTAACCACGGCAATCGCCGACCAGTTGAAGGCGCAGGCCGAGAGCGTTGTCGCGCTGGCTGCGCCTGGCCGTGCCGGACTTGAGCAGATAGTGCGGGGCTACCTGTCGCCCCGGCATCGCGACAGCCCTGGCGACGGCTGCCCCAACGCCGCTCTGCTCGACGAGATCGGGCGCTGCGCCGACGCAACCAAGCGGGCGTACACCGACGGAGTACTGGTCCTCGTCGACGGCATCGCCGCCCGTATGGCGCCCGAAGACCCGTCCTCCGCACGCGTGAAGGCGCTCAGCCTCCTCGGCCTGATGGCCGGAACGCTGCAGCTTTCCCGCGCCTTGACCGACCGCCAACTCGCCGACGAGCTCCTCGATCAGGGGATAAGCAACGCCTTCGCCCTGTCGGACGCCGGGCAGCGCGTCTGACACACCCCGGCAGGGCGTCGCAGTCCTGCCGCGCACGACGTGCCGCTCTTTCGCACCTTGGCGGAATGCCGCGCCGACTCGACGCGGCTCCTTTGCTCGCCCGCACCCCAGTGCGGTGCCTCGGGGTGACGCCGCTGGACCGCTGCCGCTCGCTGGTCGACGCGGCGCCGGAGCCCTGTCGTCTGCGCTGGGATCGCTCCGGACCCCGCAACGCCGTACGGCTGTTCTCTCGATCGCATGCCATGACCCCCTGGGGGGCGCTCACTTGCAGAACCCGGACCGCGTTTCAGCGAGGCAGCAGGACGCTGACCTGCCTTCGGATGTCCTGCGCGATCTCTTCGACGCTCAAGGCGATGTTCGCGCTCGTCGCCATGCTGAGGAACATCACGGCGGACACGATGTGTGCCAGCGTCGCGGCATCGCCCTCTGTGACCCGTTCGTTTCGGCGCAGCACGGCGGCGATGGCCTCCTCGGCCTGCGCGGCGATGGCCAGCGCTTCGCCGTGCCGGGGCTCCTCGGGGTCGCCGAAGACTGCTTCTCGCATGTAGGTGCGTCCGTTGTCGATCTGGGTGCGGTTGCATTCCACGATCGGCCGGACGATCGCCAGCACCGCGTCCAGCACGCCTGGGATGGTCTCGGCATCCGCCCGGCCCCGGTCGAGCGCTTCGGCGTATTTGACGTTCTGTACAAGCAGGAGGAGCTCGCCCTTGGTCTTGGCGTACAGGAACAGCGTCCCGGTGCCGATGTCGGCCTTGTCGGCGATCTGCTGGGTCGTGACCTCGTGGACGCCGCGTTCGGCGAACAGCTCGCTGGCGGCGGCAATGATGCGGTCCAGTTTGTCCTGTTTATTCCGCTCGCGCCGTCCTGTCGGCTGGGAGGCGGCAGGCATGACGGCGCCCTCCGGGAATAGATTCTGACTACGCTCACTTATGAGAGTAGTCATTAACGTGTCGGCTCGAAAGTGCCGTCGCTCATGCTCCCACAGCAGGGCGCGGAGCCATCGCTCCATCCGTGCGCAGTGGTCGCGCCGACCGTGCTTCATACCCCTTGGAAAGGAACACCGATGCCCTCCCTCAATGGAGCAGTCGTCTTTGTCACCGGAGCAAACGGCGGCCTTGGTACCCACTTCGTCCACGACGCCCTGGCTCGTGGCGCCGCCAAGGTCTACGCCACCGCACGCTCCCCCCGCACCTGGGACGATGAACGCATCGTCCCCCTCACGCTCGATGTCACCGACCCCGCGTCGATCGACGCGGCCGTCGCCGCCGCGCCGGATGTCACCATGCTCATCAACAACGCGGGCGCGATCCCGCCGAGCGCGAGCCTGCTCGACGTCACCGAGGCAGACATCCGGGTGAACATGGAGACGAACTTCTTCGGCCCCGTCCTCCTCGCCCGCGCCTTCGCACCGGTCCTCGCCGCCAAGCCGGAGGCTGCCCTCGTCGACGTGCACTCCGTTGCCAGCTGGTACGCCATGGGCGGCGTCTACAGCGCGTCCAAGGCCGCACTGTGGTCGGCCACCAACTCTTTGCGCATCGACCTCGCGCCCAAGGGCGTCCACGTGACGGGGGTGCACATGGGCTACGTCGACACCCCTATGGCCGCGCACGCCGACGGCCCCAAGTTGCTGCCGGCAGAGCTGGTGACGACGGTCTACGACGCCGTTGAGGCCGACGAATACGAGGTCCTGGCCGACGAGTTGACCGCGCAGGTCAAGGCGGCTCTGAGCGGCCCGGTCGAGGCGCTCTATCCGGACCTGCGCCGCACGAACGCCTGAGCTTGTTCTTCGGCCCCGACGTGGTCATTCCAGGTCGGGGTTCCGCGATCCATATTGGCGGTCGCCCCAGCAGCAGCCCGATCAGCCAGCGGGCGTGGAATGTACGCGGTTCGCAGTCCGGCGTCGGCGGCCGCACGCAGGTCATCGAGATGGCAGGCGAGCGGTCGAGAGTCGACAGGTGAGGTGAGGTGAGGTGAGGTGAGGTGAGGCAATCTCCACCGTCGCAGGGCGATCAGTCTCGGTCCGATGGAGTGACGGCGGAGGAGGTGAGGTGGGAGCACTGCCAGCGGCAGTTGGCCTCGGGGCGTGTGCCCAGTGGCGCGCACTCGTCTCGGGCCACCCGATCATCGCCGAGGGCTGGGGACTCCGTCCCGAACTTGTCGCGCCCATCATCGAGTCACCGCGTCGGATGGTCGTCATGGTGCCCACACCGGAGTTCCGCCGGCACCAGCTCCGCGAACTACCCCGAGCCGCCTCGCTCGGGCACCGCGTCAGCGATCCGGTCCGGGCCCAGGCCAACCGCCTCGCCCGGGATCACCTCGTCGCCGAGGACGCCGTCCGCGCCGCCCGCCGGCTCGGCATCCGTGTGATCGAAGTCGACGGTTCCCGCGATGCCGCTGCGATGGCCGAGATCGTCGCCGACCACTTCAGTCCCTATCTCTCGCGTCGACATCACGAGACTTGATCACCACACGCATTGAGACAGTCCCGCTTCTGGAGAGTTCAGTGAGAGCTCAGTGGAGTGGGGCCAGAACTTCTGGATTCGCGCAGTGCGCGAGCGGCCGGCCTGCCAGGAATCTTTCTACTTCCGAGGCCACGATGGAGGCGGCGTTGAAGGCGGTCTGTTTGCTGGCGCCGGCCAGATGGGGTGTCATGACGATGTTGGGGGTCGTCAGCAGGCGTGAGTGGGCGGGGATCGGCTCGCGGGGGAAGACGTCGAAGGCCGCGCCGAAGAGCTTCCCGGTGTCCAGGGCGTCGCACACGGCGTCGTAGTCGACGAGGGACCCGCGGGCACAGTTGACCAGTACGCCGCCCGCGGGCATCAGGTCGATCATCTGTCGGGAGATCAGGCCCTCGGTTTCCGGCGTCGCGCGGGCGTGGACGGTGACGAACGTGGAGCGCCGCATGAGGTCCGCCAGGTCGGTGACCTCGGCCGGTGACACGTCGTCCGGATGACGGACAAAAGGGTCGGCGACGAGTACGTGTGCGCCGAATCCCTGGAGGATCCGGGCGACGCGGGAGCCGATGGCGCCGTATCCGACGATGCCTACGGTGCTGCCTTCGAGCTCGGGCCCGACCTTGTCGAACATGTAGTAGTCGCCTCGCCAGGTGCCTGCGGAGAGGTCCGCGTGGGTGGCGGGGACGCGCCGGGCGGCGGCCGTCATGAGGGCGACCGTGTGCTCGGCGGTGGCGGTGGCGTTGCGCCCGGGGGCGAAGGAGACCGCGACGCCGTGCCGGGTGGCTGCCGCCAGGTTGGCGTTCACGGGGCCGCCGCGGCTGACACAGAACAGGCGCAGATCGGGGCAGGCTTCGAGGATCCGTTCGGTGAGCGGCGCCATCTGGGTCACGCAGATGTCCACTCCGCCGAGGGCCTCGATGAGCTGGTCCTCGGTGCCGGAGGCCTCCCGTACCTCGCCCACGTCTCCGAAGGGTTCGACCGGCCAGGGCAGGGTGAGTTCGCGGAAGGTCGCGGTGGGTGCGGCCGGCCGGAGCCTGTCGGTGAGCAGGGAGTTGAGGACGAAGTGGTCACCGGCGGTGAGGATGGTGGTCACTTGAGTTCTCCTGGGGTCACGGGGCGGTTCAGTGTCAGCAGCGACGGCGCGCCGTCACGCAGGACGAGTTCGTTCAGGGCGCAGTTGGCCAGGAACGGGAAGGTCCGGCGGTACTGGCGCAGAGGCAGGCCGAGTATCCGGCAGAGCGCCAGCCGGATCGCGGTGGAGTGGCCCACGACGAGGACGCGGCCTTCGCCGTGATCGGCCTGGAGGTCGGTGAGGAACTCCAGATAACGGTCACTGGCGGCCAGGGGGTTCTCCCCCTTGGGGAAGTGGTTCGTCACCGGGTCGGTCTTGAAGGCCGCGAGGTGGTCGGGAAACCGCTGTTGCATCTCCGCGCGTGTGAGGCCCTCGGCGATGCCGAAGTCGAGTTCGCGCAGCCGGTCGTCCACGTTCACGGGCAGCCCGGTGCTCGTCGAGCTGTCGCGTGCGGTCTCTTGCGATCGCGTGAGTGGGGAGGCGAAGATCGCGGTCAGGTCCGCCTGTTGCGCCCAGTCCGCGAGCGCGCGTGATTGTGCGTGGCCGTGCTCGGTGAGGGCGATGTCGGTGCTGCCTGCGTACCGGTTTTCGGCGTGCCACAGGGTCTCCCCGTGTCGGACGAAGATGACATGGAGGCTCAATGTGCCGTCCTTTCTCGTGCGTGGGTCGCGACGACGCCGGGGAGCCAGCCGCGTTGGACAAGCAGATCGAGCAGTCGGAAGTAGCCCTCGTCGTGCGGGTTTTGCTCTGAACGGCGTGGTTCGAGGGTCCGGTCCAGTCGCACCATCGTGGCGGCGACGCTGTCCAGAGCGTCACGGCTCGATGCGGCCAGCACCGCCATGCCGAGCGCGGGTTGCGCGTTGCGCGGAAGGCTCACGGGGCGTTGCAGTACATCGGCTCGCAACTGGTTCCACAGGGGGTTGCGGGTGGCCCCGCCGGTGAGGACGACCGCTCCGTCGGTCGGAGCGCCCAGCAGGTCCACGTAGTCGAAGCAGAGCCGTTCGACGTAGGCGGCGCCCTGCAGCAGTGCGGCGAAGGACTCGGACCGGGTGGCCGGCTCGCGGCTGCCGAACGCGCGGGCGTCCGGGGCGATGAAGGGAAACCGTTCGCCCGGGGACACCAGCGGATAGCGCAACAGGTCGGTGGGCAGCAGTGCCGCGGCCTCGCGGGTGAGCATGTCCAGGTCGGCGCCTGCGAATTCGCGTGCGACCAGGCCGGCTCCGACACTGGAGGCTCCGCCGGGCAGCCAGTGGCCAGAGGGTGACCGGTGGGAGTAGACGACCCCTCGCGGATCATGGACGAGGTCTTTGGTGACGCCCTTGAGGACCAGGGTGGTGCCCATGACCGAGTTCCAACTGCCGACGGCGGTCGCGCCGGAGCCCAGTTGGGCCGCGCAGCCGTCGGTCATCCCGGCGACGACGGCGGTGCCTTCGGTGAGCCCGGTCTCGGCGGCGGCCGCGGCGCAGACCTGACCGATGACCGTGCCGGGCAGCACCAGGTCGGGCAGCATCGCGCGGGGGATCTCCAACGCGGCGAGAACGGGCTCGGGCCAGGTCACCTGTGCGGCGTCGGCGCCGGTCTTGAGCGCGTTGCTGGTGTCTGTGGGTACCTCGTGCCCGACGAGCTTGGTGTTGATGACGTCGTTCTGATGTGCCAGTCGCCAGCCGTTCTCTGCGGCCTGGGGATAGTGGTTCAGCAGCCACCGGAGCTTGGGCAGTGCCCAGGACCGCTGCATCCGCTGGTACCCGGCCTTGGCCCACTGCTGCTCCCCGGCGGCGTTGACCTGTTCCGTCTCCGCCGCGGCGCGCCCGTCGTCGTACATCAGGGCCGGCGTCGCACACAGGCCACGGCGGTCCAGCATGGTGATGGTGCCGGAGGTCGCGTCCACGGCCACCCCCTGGACCCGGCGCAGGTCGGCACCCGCGGCGCGTGCCCGGTCGATCGCCGTGAGGACCGCGCGCCACCACTCCTCCGGGTGCTGCTCATGGCGATCGCCCTCCCGGCGGCTGGTCAGCGGACACGAGCCCTCGCCCAGCAGACTCCCGTCGGACGCGGCGACGACCACGCGTACGCCCTGAGTCCCCAGGTCGATGCCCAGCCAGGCATCACTTTGCCGGGTGTCATTTCCGATGGCGGTCATGCGCCGACTCCACCGGTCGGGGTCGGACGTGTCTGTCCGCTGTCGCGTGTCCACATCGGCCGGTTCAGCTCCCGCAGCCGCAAGAAGTCGGCGTACTGCTCGCTGAACTCGTCGAACGCCTTCAGATCGGGCTGGTACGTGGCGGCGACCTCCACGTGCCGGACTGCGGCGGTCGGGAAGTCCGGCTCGCGGCCGGTGGCAACCAGGCCGGTCAGCCAGGCGCCGCGGGCCCCGACCTCCGCGGAGGCGGGAATCGTCACAGGAAGGCCGGTCACGTCAGCGATCAGCCGCATCCAGAAGTCGCTTCTGGTGCCACCGCCGCAGAGCGCCAGCCTGTCCGGTGCACCTGGGGCCGCGGCCAGGCAGTCGCGGATGGTCATGGTGACTCCCTCCACCAGCGCACGAGCCACATCTTCGCGGCCGGCTTCCAGGGACAGGCCGGACAGGGAACCACGCGCGGTGGTGTCGAAGAACGGGGCCCGCTCTCCGGCCGGGGAGAGGTAGGGGATGAACCGCACCCCGGCCGTACCGCGGCTGCCCTGTGCGGCCAGAGCCATCAGATCGGTGACCGAGGTCAGTCCGAGCAGTCCTGCCCCCCACTCCAGAACGTCGCCGCCGCTCATGGTGGGGAAGGCGCGAAGGTAGCGACCGGGGACCCCGAGCGTCACGGTGATGCCCACCGGTTCGTCGGTGACCACCGTGTCCGTGATGACCTCGGTGGACAGGGTGGTGCCGAGGATGCAGCACGCCTGTCCTGCGGTCACCGCACCGGCGCCGATGGCGGTGGCGCAGATGTCGTACGGCGCCAGCACCACCGGGATATCCGCGGGCAGGCCGGTCTCCGCGGCTGCTGAGGTGCTGATCGTGGTGACTCGGTGGTCGTCGTCGCGAAGCTCGGGCAGGAGGCGCCGGGCCCACTGAAGGCCGTAGAGCTCGAACAGCCGGTCGGACCAGGCGCGCCGCCTGATGTCCATGAACGGTGCCGAGGCGTCCGACTCGTCGACGGCCGGCTCGCCCGTCAGCTTCAGGTGAAGCCAGCCACCGCAGGTCAGCAGGTGGCTCGACCGGGCCACCCGGTCGGGGTCGTTCTCGCGCAGCCAGGCCAGTACGGCGTTGGGCATGCCGGTGGACAGACGCGATCCGCTGATCCGGAACGCCTCCCGCGCCACCCCGTCGCGCTCCCACGCCGCGATCTGGGCGGTGGCCCGTCCGTCGTTCCACAGCACGGCGGGCCCGGTGGGGTGCTCCTGGTCGTCGACCAGCCAGGCGCCGTCGCCCTGTGCGGTGACGGCGACCATGCCGGGTGCGTCGGGAAGCGCGGCGACGACTTCCCGGACGGCGTCGGCGACCGCGGCCCAGACCTCGGCCATGTCCTGCTCGGCCCACCCGGGACGGGGTCGCATCACCTGGGTCGGCCGGCGGCTCACCGCCAGCTCATTCCCGTCGTCGGCGTATCCGACCACCTTGATGGTGGTGGTGCCCGCGTCGATGGCGATCGCAGTCATCTGTGTCACCCCCGACCGTGTGCCTGGCGCGAGCGCCGGGCGACGGAGTCCAGGCCGACGGCGATGAGCAGCACCGCGCCGGTGATCATGAACCGGTAGGAGGAGTCGAGGTTCAGCAGCGTGAGACCGCTGGAGATCGACTGGATGACCAGGACGCCGAGCAGGGCGGCGATGGCCGAGCCGCGGCCGCCGAACAGGCTGGTCCCGCCGATCACCGCCGCGGCGATGGCGTTGAGGTTGACGTCTCCGGTACCGGTGCTCTGGTTCGCCGCGGCCAGTCGCGACGCGGCCAGGATGCCGCCGACCGCGGCCAGGCCGGAACACAGGACGAACGCCGAGGTGTATACGCGCCGCACGTTGATGCCGGCCCTGCGGGACGCCTCGGCGTTGCCGCCGACCGCGTAGATCGATCGTCCGAACTTGGTGCGGGACAGCACGTAGTGCATCACCAGCACCAGGGCGACGAAGAACACGAACATCCAGGCGACGCCGCGGGTGCGGTTCAGGTAGAAGACCACGAGCAGCAGCCCGGCCAGCAGCAGAAGCGACTGCATGACAAGCCACTGCGGCGACGAGGACGACAGCCCGGCCGTGCGGCGGGTTCGGGCCCGCACCCACCCGGTGGCCAGGAACCCACCCGCGGCCACCACGGCCAGCGCGTACGCCATCCAGTCGGGGACGAACCACAGCTGGGCGAACTTCACCAGGGTGGAGTCGTAGGGCAGGTTGATCGCGTTCTGGCCCCGCAGCAACCACAGCTGTACGCCGAGGAAGGCCAGCAGCCCTCCCAGTGTGACCACGAAGCTGGGCACGCCGAAGCGGTTGAGCACCTGGCCGTAGAGCCAGCCGATCAGGCAGCCGGCGGCCACGGCCGCGAGGACCGCCAGCCACATGGGCTGCTCGTTCTTGACCATGACGACGGCCGTGACCGCGGCCGACACGCCGCTCACCGATCCCACGGAGAGGTCGATCTGGCCGACCAGCAGGACGCACACGATCCCCAGCGCGAGGACGCCCACCGGAACCATGTCGAAGGACAGGTTCACCAGGTTGGTGCTGGACAGGAAGGTCGGATTCAGTACCTGGAAGATCGTCCAGATCACCACGATGCCGCCGACGACGGGCAGCATGCCCAGGTCTCCGCCCCGCACGCGGCGGATCGTGGCCCTGATGCTGTCGGTGATGCCCTGCGGCGTCACGAGGCGTTCATCCTGCAGGTCGGTGGCCGTTGCCACCGGGTTTTCGGTGATGGTCACAGCTCTTCCTTCTCTTCCTGCGGGGGAGCCACCTGCGGGGAAGCCACCTGCGGGGGAGGCACTCGGCCTGCGGCTCGCCGCGAGACCACGTTGTCGGTCGCACCGGTGATCGCGGCGACGATCTCTTCGGAGGAGACGTCCCTGGCGTTGTACACACCGTTGTTGCGGCCCAGCCGCAGCACCGCGACGCGGTCGGCGACCGCCCGGACGTCCTCCATGTTGTGGCTGATCATCACGACGCCGAGTCCGCTGTCCTTGAGCCGCTCGACCAGGTTGAGGACCTCGGCCGTCTGTGCGACGCCCAGGGCGGCCGTCGGCTCGTCGAGCAGGACGATCTTCGGGTTGCTCAGCAGTGATCGGGCGATCGCGACCGTCTGGCGCTGGCCGCCCGAGAGGGCCGCCACCGGGACGCCGAGGGTGGGGATCTTCGCCGACAGCTGTCGCAGCAACTCCCAGGAGCGCTTTTCCATGGCGACGTCGTCCAGCATCCAGGGCCGGAGTTCCCGGCCCAGGAACAGGTTCGCCTTGACGTCGAGGTTCTCGCACAGGGCGAGGTCCTGGAACACCGTGGCGATGCCCATCGCATGGGCGAGGGCCGGTGAGCCCAGAGACACCTTCTCGCCGTGAAAGAAGATCTCTCCCGCGTCGGGCGTGTAGACCCCGGACAGGATCTTCACCAGGGTGGACTTGCCGGCGCCGTTGTCCCCGACGATGGCGACCACCTCACCGGCCGCGACGTCGAGCTCGATATCGGTCAGCGCGGCGACCGCGCCGAAGTTCTTGCTGATTCCGCTGAGCGACAACACGGTGTCCGTGCCCGCACCGGTAACCGCGGTGCCTGTCATCGTGACCCTCTTTCCTCAGAGACTTCAGAGACTCGGAGACCTCGGACCGCTACTGGATGCCCAGGCGCCCGCAGTCGGCGGCGTACTGCGCGGTGCACACGTCCTTCGCCTTGAGCACTCCATCGGAGCCGAAGATGACCTCCTTGAGGTTCTTCTGTGTCACGACGGTCGGCTTGAACAGCTGCGACGGGGTGTTGAACAGCTTCTTGTCCGCCTTGGGCTTCTCGCCCTGCAGCAGCTGGTGGGCAACGTCCGCGGCCGCCTCGGCGACGATCTTGATCGGCTTGGAGATGGTGTTGTACTGGTCGCCCGCGATGATGCGCTGGATCGCTGCCAGCTCCGCGTCGTTGCCGGTGATCGGCGGGACCTTCACATCCGCCGCCTTGAACGCCGCGATCGCTCCGCCGCCGGTGCCGTCGTTGGCGGCCACCACACCGGCGATCCTGCCGCGGTACTGGGCGATCTGGCCGCTCGCCCACTGCTGGGCCTTCTCCGGTGACCAGCCTGGTGTGTCGTACTCGGCGAGCAGTTTGAACCCGCTGTCGTCGACGGCGTTGTGAACGCCCTTCTTGATCAGCCCGGCGGCCGCGTCGGTGGGCGAGCCGTTGATCTGGAGCACACCGCCCTTGGCCTTGGTCTCCTTCAGGTGATCGACCAGCGACTGGGCGATGGACTCGCCGATCGCCTCGTTGTCGAACGACACGTAGAAGTCCGCGGGCTTGTCCGGGACGGGTCGGTCGTAGGCGACCACCTTGACGCCCTGGGACTGCGCCGTCTGCACGATCGTGGCCGCCCCGGCCGAGTCCACCGGGTCGATCACGATCACCTTGGCGCCCTGGGCCATCGCGGAATTCGCCTGCTGCTGCTGAAGCGAGGCGTCACCGTTGGCGTTCTGGTAGATCACCTTGCAGTCCGGGCACAGCGTGGCCATGCGCTTCTTGAACAGCGGAGCGTCGTACTGCTCATAGCGGGTGGAGGCCAGATCGGGCATGAGGAAGGCGACCTTGCCCGACTCTCCGTCCGCCTTGGCGGTCCCGGAGTTCCCGCCACTCGGTTCCTCAGCGCATGCGGTGAGAGCGCCCAGGGCGAGGATGCCGACGAGAGCACCACTGGCCAGTCTTCTCATGTTCGACTCCTTGATGCGGACCGTGTAGCTGCCGGTCGGCCGCCATCACGTAACGCACAAGAAACTCGCGGCGTTCATGAGTGTCAACGGATCCTGAGAACTGAACACCGAAGTCTGATCCTTTGATCAGCCTGACTGTTCGTTCTCCTGGCTTGGGTGAACATCGGTGTGCCATGCTGCTTCGCGAAGCGCGTCATAAACCGTGCTGTAACAGGCTCATTGCAGGTGGAGAGCGTGCAGCGGACGAGGCGAAAGCCCGACACGACCCGCATGTGTTCTGTTAACAGAAAGGGAACAGGGGGACCTCATGGGGGAAGGCCAAGATCCAGCCACCGGCGAGGGCGGGCGAGGACCGAGGGAGAGGCGGGAGCGGATCAAGAGCCGTGTCGTCGACGAAGGCTTCGTCCGCATCGAGCGGCTCGCCGACGAGCTTGGCGTGACACCGATGACCATCCGCCGGGATCTCGACTACCTGCAGGGCAAAGGGTGGCTGAGGAAGGTCCGCGGCGGGGCGACCGCACAACCGTCGACGGCATTCCACGGCGACATCCGGCACCGCACCCAGTCCATGGCGCCGGCGAAGAGCGCACTCGCCCGTGCGGCACTTGGCCTCGTCAAGCCCGGGCAGTCCCTCATCGTCGACGACAGCACCACCGCCCTCGCGCTCGCCGGACTGCTCTCACAGCGCGCACCGCTGACGGTCATCACCAACTTCGTCCCCGTGATCCAGGTGCTCGCCGGCAGTCCGGGGATCGAGCTCATCTCACTCGGCGGCGCGTACTACCCCGCGTACGACGCGTTCCTCGGCATCCGGACCATCGACGCGGTCAACAGCCTGCGCGCCGACACGCTGTTCGCCTCGACGACCGCCATCACCCGCGGCCACTGCTACCACCAGTCCCAGGAGACCGTGGGGGTGAAACGAGCCCTGATGGACGCCTGCGACCGCAAAATCCTGCTGGTCGACCACACCAAGTTCCAACGCCGCGGCCTTTACCAGCTCGCACCCGTCACCGCGTTCGACCTCGTCATCGTCGATGCCGGCATCTCGGCGCCACAGCTCGACACACTGCAGGCCAGCGGCGTGGAAGTCCTCGTCGCCGACCCGGAGTGAAAGCCGGCTCCCGTACGGCCCGTACGGCGGGGGAGTGGTCCGCGGCGCCGCCACGGTGTCGCGCGCAAGGCCCCCGCGCGTGGACCCGGGCCCTGCCTGGCTCACCAGCAACAGGTCTTCGGCCGGTAGTTCCGCTTCTGCCAGGCGGTTCAGGCTCCGGCAGTCCTCGGATGACGTGCCGTCCTGGAAGCGGTCGCGCGACGATGTCGATTCTCGCTGTGCGTCAACATCGCTTCCGCCCCCGAGCTCAATGCCTTCGGCATCGCTGCGGCCGAGTGCCCCTGTTGGCGCTGCTGTTGTGAGTCGGACTACTCAAGCGCGCTTTGAAACGGCATCGCTTCCAAGCTGCCACATTTCGTAGTTCCCACATTCCGCCGTGATCTCGGCCGTCGCCTGAGCCGCGGTGAAGAAGTCGTCGACCACTGGCGAGGTGCGCGATGCCGCCGCCGCGAGGCATACCTGGTCGGGCGCCAGCCCCGGGATGGGCACATAGACGACGTCCGGATGTGAGGAGAACACGGACGCCGAACGGGCCAGGAACGAGATGCCCCGGCCGGCCGCGACGTGCTCGAGCGTCTCGTCCACCCCGCGCACCAGGTACCCGGCGTTGGGGTGCGGGCGCCTGGTGGGCTGCGTGCTCGGGTCGGCATGCCAGAGCAGCGGTTCGCCGGCCAGGTCGGCCTCGGTGACCTCCTCCTTGCCGGCCAACCGGTGGCCGGCGGGCAGCACCGCCACCCGCGGCTCGGTGTACAGCGGGGTGACGCGCAGGCCGGTCTCGTCGATGGGCAGCCGCACATAGCCAACGTCGATGCGGCCGTCGAGCAGCATCGGGGCCTGGTCGTCCCCTTCGATCCGCTGCACGTCCACGACCACGTCCGGATGCCGGGCCTCGAACGCCCGCGCCGCCGGGATGACCGGGATGCCGGCCCGGAAACCGACCATCAGGCGCCGGCTGCCACGGGCGGCCACGGACACCCGGCGGCGGGCCGCGTGCGCGGAGGCGAGCAGCGGACCGGCGTCGGCCAGCAGCTGTCGGCCCGCGTCGGTCAGCGCTACGCCGTGCCGATCCCTGGTGAACAGCGAGGCGCCGAGATCCTTCTCGAGCGCGCGGATCTGCCGGCTGAGTACCGGCTGCGCGATATGCAGCTCATCGGCGGCGCGGCCGAAGTGCAACCGGTCGGCCACGGCGGCGAAGTAACGCAATTTGCGCAGGTCCAGATCCATGGCGCCTCCCAGTCCGGTGATGCCTTCAGGGTATCACCGCGGCCAAAAGAAGTCTTGGACACCCAATCAGGCCAATGGCAAACTGAATAGGTACCCATTGGGGCCGAGCGAATTCGACCCAAGAATTCGACATCGGAAATTGATAGCAGGGCCCAGGCCCAGAATGAGCACATCAGGAATTGAGCGCCGCCCATCGCGTCATTCGACGGCGTCGACGACACAACCGTTAACCACAACGGGGTGGGCATGGCGTCCTGTCCAACTCCGGAAAGCAGGCACACCAATGAGCAGCATCAGCGTTATCGGCCTGGGGACATGGCCGGCGCCGCCA
Source organism: Streptomyces sp. NPDC050704 (assembly GCF_040654355.1). Lineage (NCBI taxonomy): Bacteria > Bacillati > Actinomycetota > Actinomycetes > Kitasatosporales > Streptomycetaceae > Streptomyces > Streptomyces sp. NPDC050704. The sequence goes on from NZ_JBFAHW010000007.1 coordinate 60,865, forward strand.
ATGCAGATTTAACGGGCTTTGTCGCCCCCGACGGCAGTTCCGATGCGCAGGAGATAGCCAAGGCAGCCCCCGTCGGCGCGCATGTCGTCAAGGCGTTCAACACCCTGTTCTCCCACTACTCTCACAAGGACAGCAAAATGCGCGTTTTCGTCGCTGGCGGGACCGGCCATTCCGGTTCGTACATCATCCCCGAGCTCATCGCCGCCGGGCACGAGGTCACCGGCCTGGCCCGGTCGGACACGGCCGCGGCGGCGGTGTCCGCACTCGGCGCGAAGGTGCGTCGCGGCGACCTCCAGGATCTCGACGGGCTCAAGGAGGCGGCCGCGGACTCCGACGGCGTCATCCACGTCGCGCACAGGCAAGACCTGCTTCCCTCCGGCGGGCTCGACGCCGTGGCCGCCGCGGAGCTCCCAATCGTGCTCGCGTACGGCGAGGCACTCGCCGGAACCGGAAAGTCGCTGGTCGTAGCGGGGAGTATCGGCTCGCCAGGGAACCTGGGCCGGCCGGCCACCGAGGAGGACCCGGCCCTTCCCGGCGGCGATGAGTACAAGGGCACCCTGCGGGTTCGTAACGTCGTGGAAACCGCCGTAGTCGGCCTCGCCGAACAGGGGGTGCGGTCTTCGGTCGTGCGGATTGCCAATATCGCGCACAGCACGACTGATCGTGCCGGCTTCCTCCCCACGCTGATCGCGCTCGCGAAGGAGAAGGGTTTCGTCGGCTACCCCGGAGACGGCGCGAACCTGTGGAACGCCGTGCACATCCGCGATGTCGCCTCCTTGTTCCGCTTGGCTCTGGAGAAGGGGCCGACTGGCAATTACTGGCACGCGGTTGGGGACGAGGGCATTCCGTTCCGCGAGATCGCCGAGGCCATTGGCAGCCGTCTGGGCCTGCCCGCCGTGAGCATTCCCGCGGACGTACTGATGGTGCCGGGATACTTTGGATTCCTCGCGAACATAGTCACGCAGAACTACCCGGCGTCCAACCTCATCACCCGCCGGACCCTCGGCTGGGAACCCGCTCAGCCCAGCCTGCTCGCCGATTTGGACAACGGCCATTACTTCTCCGCCGGCTGACGGCAGGGACCCGGGCAACGAGTCCGGCAAATGACAAATGAAAAATGAAAAGGGTCCGGCTCTTCTGGAGGGCATCGGCAGTACCGTCGCACGGCTCGCCATCGAGGCCGGGCACCAGGTCGTGCTCAGCAACTCGCGCGGTCCCGAAACGCTCGCGGACCGGACGCGCGTAAGCACGGCCGCTCCCAAGTCGGTGACCCGGCCGACGTCGGCGAGCTGCCGGTTGCGGGCAAGTGCGGGCTCGGAGTGGTGGCCTGGAGCTCGCCCGACAGCGGCTGAACGGGATGGCGCTGTCGCTTTCGGGGAGTGAGCGATGCGATGTGGGGTACTCCTCGGCTCGCAGCCCGTCCAAGTGCTCGGGTAACGTTTCGATGTAAGGCAGGTTCCTGCCCGGCGCCGGAGTCCCCGTACCTCCTTGGAGGATTACATGATCGCGGGGGCGTTTTGCTGTGTCTTCAGGGGAGTGACCTGCTCCGTTACGCGTGAAAATGTGGGTCTATGCGTTTCATTGAGCCCGGCACCGGTCGCTACGTAGAGTCATCTCCGGTTCCCTACGACCTGACGTACGACGACGTCTTCATGGTGCCGAGCCGCTCCGCGGTCGGCTCGCGGCAGGGCGTCGACCTGGCTTCGCCGGACGGCACCGGCACCACGATCCCGCTGGTGGTCGCCAACATGACGGCGATCGCGGGCCGCCGGATGGCCGAGACCTTGGCCCGCCGCGGCGGACTCGTCGTCATTCCGCAGGACATCCCGATCGAGGTCGTCACCGAGGTCGTCACCTGGGTCAAGGGCCGGCACCACGTCCTGGACACTCCGATCGTGCTCGACCCGCACCAGACGGTCGCCGACGCACTGGCGCTCCTGCCGAAGCGGGCGCACAACGCCGGCGTCGTGGTGGACGAGGACGGCCGGCCGGTCGGTGTGGTCACCGACGCCGACCTGGGCGGGGTCGACCGCTTCACGCAGCTGTCCGAGGTCATGTCCAGGGACCTGCTGCTGCTCGACGCGGACATCGACCCGCGCGACGCGTTCAACAAGCTCGACCACGCCAACCGCCGCTACGCCCCCGCCGTCGACAAGGACGGCCGCCTCGCGGGCATCCTCACCCGCAAGGGCGCCCTGCGCGCCACGCTCTACACACCGGCCACCGACGCGAACGGCAAGCTCCGCATCGCCGCCGCCGTAGGCATCAACGGCGACGTCGCGGGCAAGGCCAAGCAGCTGCTCGCCGCGGGCGTCGACACGCTCGTGGTGGACACCGCGCACGGGCACCAGGAGTCGATGCTCGCCGCGGTCAGGGCCGTCCGCGGACTCGACCCGCAGGTCCCGATCGTGGCGGGCAACATCGTCGCCGCCGAGGGTGTACGCGATCTGATCGAGGCCGGCGCGGACATCATCAAGGTCGGTGTCGGACCGGGCGCCATGTGCACCACGCGCATGATGACCGGTGTGGGCCGCCCGCAGTTCTCGGCGGTTCTGGAGTGCGCCGCCGAGGCGAAGAAGCACGGCAAGCACGTGTGGGCCGACGGCGGTGTCCGCCACCCGCGCGACGTGGCCATGGCGCTGGCCGCGGGCGCGTCGAACGTCATGATCGGCTCCTGGTTCGCCGGTACGTACGAGTCGCCCGGCGACCTCCAGCAGGATGCCAGCGGGCGCCTCTACAAGGAGTCGTTCGGCATGGCGTCCGCCCGCGCGGTGCGCAACCGTACGTCGGAGGAGTCCGCGTACGACCGGGCCCGCAAGGCCCTGTTCGAGGAGGGCATCTCGACCTCCCGCATGTTCCTCGACCCGACCCGGCCGGGCGTCGAGGACCTGATCGACTCGATCATCGCGGGCGTCCGGTCCTCCTGCACCTACGCCGGCGCCAACTCCCTGGCGGAGTTCGCCGAGAACGCCATCGTCGGCATCCAGAGTGCCGCGGGCTATGCGGAGGGCCAGCCCCTGCACGCCAGCTGGAGCTGACGCGCTTCGTCTTGTGAGCGGGCCCTGTCTGCTGCCGTCAGGCCCTCTTGACGTCAAGGTGTCTTGACGCAAGGTTGGGAACATGACGACACCGCAGAGCATCGAGCCCCAGTACACGCTGCTCACCGCCGTGGCCCGGCTCGACGAGCTGCGGGTCCGGGAGTCCATGGCCGGCGCCGGGAGTGATGAGGAGGCCCTCGACCGCGGGGAGCTCCTCGAACTGCTCGCGCTGAGTGAGGTGGTGGCCCGCAAGGCCGCGTACGGGCGGCAGCTCAGTGTGCGTGCGGCGCGGGCGGCCGGGGCCTCCTGGTCGCAGATCGGAGCCGCCCTCGGGACCAGCAAGCAGGCCGCCTGGGAGGCCCACAGCCGGTGGATCGACGAGCAGGCCGCGGCGCACGGGCGGCCCGGGCAGTTGGGCTTCGACGAGGACGACGTGGCCGAGGCGCGGGCGATCGCGGGGCGGCCGGACGGGTCCTGAGCGGGTCCTGGGTGGGTTCTGAACGGGTTCCGAGGGTCGTAAAGGCTCCGTACGATGAACGCCTGCCGAGCTGTGACCTGCGTCGTCTTCGGCGTCCGGGTGGCCGTCGGGCTCGTGTTCTACTTCAGTTACGGCTATCGCCGGTCCCGTCTTGCCACCTCGGAGAAGTGATCCGCCCGCAGTGCTGAACGATCTCGACGAACGCATCGTGCACGCCCTCGCCGAGGACGCCCGCCGCTCCTACGCGGACATCGGCCAGGAGGTCGGGCTGTCCGCGCCCGCGGTGAAGCGGCGGGTGGACCGGTTGCGGGCCACCGGGGCGATCACGGGGTTCACGGTTCGGGTGGACCCCGCCGCGCTCGGGTGGGAGACCGAGGGGTTCGTCGAGATCTACTGCCGCCGGAACACGTCGCCGGAGACCATTCAGCGCGGTCTTGAGCGGTATCAGGAGGTTGTGGCCGCCTCTACCGTCACCGGGGAGGCGGATGCCGTTGTGCAGGTTTTCGCTTCTGACATGCGGCACTTTGAGCGGGTGCTGGAGCGGATCGCGGGGGAGCCGTTCGTTGAGCGGACCAAGTCCGTGCTGGTGCTGTCTCCGTTGTTGCGGCGGTTTTCTTCCGGGTCGCCTACGTAGCGCTCCGCGGGTCGTGCGGGTGGGGCTGGTGTTGGTGGGTGCGTGCGGGCCGTCGTGGGCTTGTCGCGCAGTTCCCCGCGCCCCTTAAAAGATGGGGGGGGGGGGCTCGCGGCAGCTCGTATCGTGCGGGTTCTCGTGGGCTGGGCGCGCCCACGCGGCGGAGCCGCACAATGTCACAGCCCCGCGCCCCTTAACGGGGGCGCCTTACGGGGCGCGTCTTGCCAAAGCGTTGTTCGCTATCGAGTTGTGGATGCTGAAGCTCACTGCGTCCGAGCGGTAGCGGTCGTCGGACCATTCGACGGGGCGGCCTTCGGGGGTGGTGGTGACTCGGCGGACCCGGAGGAGGGGGCCGGTGCGGCGGATGTCGAGGAGGTCGGCGTCCTGGGCGCCGGCTGCCACCGCGTCGATGATGTGCTCGCCGTAGGCGAAGACCAGGCCGGTGTCCTCGTAGAGGCGCTGGGTGACCGACGGGCAGTCCGGCTCGATGCGTTCCACGGCTGGGGAGATCCAGTCGGCGTACACCGTGCGTTCCAGCAGTACGGGTTCGCCGTCCAGGCCGCGTACCCGCAGGACGTGCAACACCGGGGTGCCCGCGGCTAGTTGGAGGCGTACGGAGTCTTCCGGGGTGGCCGGTCGGTACGTCGACGACACCACGCGGCCCGTCGCCTCGCGGCCCATCGCGCGGGCCCACTGGGCGAAGCTGCGCAGTTCCCCGAAGGTCTGGCTGCGGCGGCTGGCGAGGACCACGCGGCGCGCGCCCTGCCGGGAGCCGATGAGCCCCTCGGAGGTCAGTGCGGCGACGGCCTGGCGGACGGTGCCGCGGGAGACGGCGTAGCGGGCCGCGAGGTCGGTCTCGGCGGGCAGTCGACTGCCCACGGTGTACTCCTCGCGGTCGATCGCCTGCCTGAGCTCTTCGGCGATCTCCTCGTGTCGTGCCGCCATGCTCCCCCTCTGTGCGCAGGTGTGTACCCCTTGACCAGCCTAGACGAGGTTCGGCGGTGCCATGTGCGCGCGGCGACTGGCCGGAGAACCAAGGGTCATGGTTTTTCCAGAGTTTACGAACAGGACATCAACGGCGGGCCTACTGAGGCCAACTTGTTCAGACAAGTTCCGCTGACAAGTTCTCAGTCCCGCGTGACCCCCGCCTCGCGTGACCGCTGCCTCGTGTGACCCCTGAGCGCATCCCTGGAGAAGACCGTGACCGTGTCCCTGTCGAGAACAGCCGTCTTCGTCGGCGCTGCCGCACTCGCTCTGAGTGCCTGCGGCGCGGCGCCCGACGACGCCTCCACCACCACCGACGGCAGGAGTGCCGCCACCGCGACCTCGGCCGAGGCCTTCGGCGGCATGGACGCGCTCGTGAAGGCGGCCAAGAAGGAGGGCACGCTGCAGGCGATCGCGCTGCCCCGCGACTGGGCCAACTACGGCGCGCTGATCGACGGATTCCAGAAGAAGTACGGCATCAAGATCGAGGTCGAGAACCCCGACGGCAGCAGCCAGGACGAGATCAACGCCGTCACCTCCCGCAAGGGCCAGGGCCGCGCCCCGGACGTGCTCGACCTGGGCAGTTCCTTCGCGCTGAGCGCCGCCCAGCAGGGACTCCTCGCGCCGTACAAGGTCGCGGGCTTCGCCGACATCCCCGAGGGTCAGAAGGACACGCAGGGCCGTTGGTACAACGACTACGGCGGCTACATCTCCATCGGCTGCGACGCCAAGCGCGTGAAGACCTGTCCGGCGACCTTCGCCGATCTGCTCAAGCCGCAGTACAAGGGCCAGGTCGCGCTGAACGGCAACCCCACCAAGTCCGGTTCGGCCTTCGGCGGCGTCTGGGCGGCCTCCCTCGCCAGTGGCGGCTCCTTCGACGACATCCAGCCCGGCCTGGACTTCTTCGCCAAGCTCAAGAAGAACGGCAACTACACGCCCGTCGAGTCGACCCCGGCCACGGTCGAGAAGGGCGAGACGCCGATCAGCATCGACTGGGACTACCTCAACGCCGGATACGCCGACGAGTTCAAGTCCAAGGGTCTGGACTGGAAGGTCGCGGTCCCGTCCGACGGCGAGTTCTCCCAGTACTACTCGCAGGCCGTCAACAAGGACGCCTCGCACCCGGCGGCCGCCCGCCTGTGGCAGGAGTACCTCTACAGCGCCGAGGGCCAGAACCTCTGGCTCAAGGGATACGCCCGCCCGGCCCTGATGCCCGCCATGGAGAAGGCCGGCACCCTCGACAAGGCGGCCGCGGCCAAGCTGCCCGAGGTCTCCGGTACTCCGGAGTTCCCGACCGAGGCCCAGCAGAGCAAGGCCAAGGAAGTACTCGGGCAGGGCTGGGGCAAGGCCGTCTCCGGATGACCGCGACCCTCACCCGAGTCGACGTGGCGCCGCCGGTCGCTTCCGTGAAGCGGCGGCGCCCCGCCCCCGGCTGGCTCGCCGTCGTCCCGCTGCTCGCCTTCGTGGCGCTCGCCTTCGGGATCCCCGCCCTCGCCATGCTGAACGGCGCCTTCACGGTCAAGGACCCGGCCGGCGGGGCGAGTTCGTACAGCACGGCCAACCTGGAGGCCTCGCTCAAGGGCGCGTACCTCACCGCCCTGCTCGGCAGCGTCAAGCTGTCCGCCGTCTCGGCGGTCCTGTCGGCCGTACTCGGCCTGCTGCTCGCCCAGGCCGTGGTGACGTCCCGCTTCGGCGCGCTGCGGGAGGCCGTGCTCACCGCGTCCGGCGTCCTCGCCAACTTCGGCGGCGTCCCGCTGGCCTTCGCCTTCGTCGCCACCCTCGGCAACTCGGGTGTCCTGACCCGGTACCTGGACCTCACCGACAAGGGCTGGGACCTCTACAGCTTCTGGGGACTGGTGATCGTCTACCTGTACTTCCTGATTCCGCTGATGGTCCTCACCATCACCCCCGCGCTCGACGGCCTGCGCGTCCAGTGGCGCGAGGCCGCGCGCAACAACGGGGCCACCGCCGTCCAGTACTGGCGGCACGTCGCCCTGCCCGTCCTCGCGCCCTCACTGCTCGGCGGGTTCGTGCTGCTCTTCGGCAGCGCCTTCGCCGCGTACGCCACCGCCGCGGCCATGGTGGGCAGTTCGGTCCCGCTGGTCACGCTGCAGATCGCCGACGCCATCTCCGGCAACGTCCTGGTCGGGCAGGAGAACGTGGCGCTCGCCCTCAGCCTCGACATGGTCCTCGTCGCGGGCCTGGTGATGGCCGTGTACCTGCCCCTGCAACGACGGAGCGCGCGATGGCTCGAAGCATGACCACCTCCGCGCCGAGCACGAACACATCGGCTCGGGGCCTCAGCAAGCCCGTACGCGTACGTCCCTGGCGCGGGGTCGTCCTCGTCGGCGCCGCGCTCTACTTCCTGGTGCCGCTGGCCGCGTCCGTGATCTTCACGGTCGACGTGCCGGGGGAGGGCGTCACCTTCGACGCGTACACCCGGATCTTCGGCACCGACGGCTTCGTCTCCAGTCTGCTGCTCTCGCTGGAACTGGCCGCCGCCACCATCGCGATCGTCCTGCTGCTGATGGTGCCCGCGATGGTCGCACTGCGGCTCGGCGCGCCGAAACTGCGGCCGGTCGTCGAGGTCGTCTGCTCACTGCCGCTCGTCGTGCCGCCGATCGCGTTCGTCGCCGGCATCGGCACGGTCCTGAAGTGGGGGCCCGAACACCTCTCGCGCACCCCGCTGTTCCAGACGTTCACGGCGATCCAGAACCCCGACTTCCCGTTCGTGCTCGTCCTCGCGTACGTCGTTATGGCGCTGCCGTTCGTGTACCGGGCGCTGGACGCCGGGCTGCGCGCGATGGACGTACGCACCCTCGTCGAGGCGGCCCGCAGCTGTGGCGCGGGCTGGCCGCAGGCGCTCGTACGGGCCGTGCTGCCGAACCTGCGCGGGGCGCTGCTCAACGCCTCCTTCCTCACGCTGGCCCTGGTGCTCGGTGAGTTCACCGTCGCCCAGCTGCTCGGCTTCCAGCCGTTCGCCGTGTGGATCGTCAACGTCAGCGGTTCGCAGGCCCAGTTGTCCGTCGCCGTGTCCGTGCTCAGCCTGCTCGTGACCTGGGCACTCCTCCTCGCGCTCGCCGGGTTCGGCGGCCGCTCCCGTACCGCTTCCGCCTCCCGGGGATGAACCATGACCGTCACCACGCTCGATAAAGCCGCCGCAACCACGGCCGCGACCGTCGAATTCCGCGGACTGCGCCGGGAGTTCGGGTCCACCGTCGCCCTCGACGGGCTCGACCTGACCGCACGTCCCGGCGAACTCCTCGCCCTGCTCGGCCCGTCCGGCTGCGGCAAGACCACCGCGCTGCGCATGCTCGCCGGGTTCGAACACCCCGACTCGGGCGAGGTGTTGGTCGACGGCGAGGACGTCACACGCGTCCCGGCCCACCGGCGAGACGCCGGGATGGTCTTCCAGTCGTACAGCCTCTTCCCGCACCTCAGCGCCCTCGACAACGTGGCCTTCGGGCTCCGGATGCGCAAGGTGCGTACGGCCGAACGGCGGTCGCGCGCGGCCGAGTTGCTCGAACTCGTCGGGCTCGGCGACAAGGGCGGCAGCTTCCCCCACCAGCTCTCCGGCGGCCAGCAGCAGCGCGTCGCGCTGGCCCGCGCGCTCGCTCTGCGGCCCCGCGTGCTGCTCCTCGACGAACCGCTGTCGGCGCTAGACGCCAAGGTGCGGCTCAATCTGCGCGAGGAGATCCGTCGGCTCCAGCAGGAACTCGGCATCACCACACTGTTCGTGACGCATGATCAGGAGGAAGCGCTGTCGATGGCCGACCGGGTCGCCGTGATGCGGGCCGGGCGGCTCGAACAGTGCGCGGCTCCGGCGGAGTTGTACGGGCGGCCCGCCACGGCCTTCGTCGCGGAGTTCGTCGGGACGATGAGCCGCATTCCGGGGCGGTCGGCCGACGGGACGGTCGAGGTGCTCGGTCAGCGGCTGCCGGTCGACGGCGAAGCGCCCGCCGCGGCGGAGGTGGACGTGCTCGTACGGCCCGAGGCGGTGCGGGTGCGCGCCGACGACGGGGGAGACGCCCGGGTCGTCGCCTCCGCCTTCCTCGGCGCGGCCACCCGCGTCACCGTCCGGCTCGCCGACGGGACCGAGGTGAAGGCCGACCTGCCGACCCACGAGGCCGCCGCGCTGGGCGCGGGCTCCGCCGTGACCGTCAGCCTGCCGGAGCGTCCCGTACTGGTCGCCGAACGCGTATGAGAGAGAGTCACGTGTCCCCCCACACCCCTGACCGGTACCAACAGCCGCTCCAGGCCGTCCTGTTCGACATGGACGGCACCCTCGTGGACACCGAGCGGCTGTGGTGGGAGGCGGTCGAGCAGGTGGCGGCGGGGCTCGGCCGTTCGCTCGCGGAGACCGACGAGGCGGATGTCCTCGGGCGGCCCGTCGAGCACACCGCGGAGGTGCTGAGCCGGGCCACCGGTGCCCCCTTCGCCGAGGTCGCCGCCGACCTGCACCGGGAGTTCACGGTCCGGGTGCGCTCGGGTGTCGTGGCCCGGCCCGGCGCGCTGCGACTGCTCGACGCGCTGGCGGCGGAGGGCGTACCCACCGCCCTGGTGACCGCGTCCCCGCGAGCCGTCGCGGACCACGTGGTCGAGGCCCTGGGTGCCGGCCGGTTCGCGGTCACCGTCACCGCCGACGACACCCCGCGCACCAAGCCCGACCCCGACCCGTACCTCGCCGCCTGCCGCGCCCTCGGCGTCGAACCCGCCTCCTGCGTCGCCGTCGAGGACACCCAGACCGGTGTCTCCTCCGCCGAGGCGGCGGGCTGCGCGGTCCTCGCGGTGCCGTCGCTGGCGCCGATCGCCGCCGCGCCGGGGCGCACGGTCCTTGAGAGCCTGGAGGACGTGACCCCGGCACGGCTGCGCGAGATGATCACGACCTTCTCGCTCACGGCTATTTCGCTGGGCCGGACAGCAGGTCCCGTCTAACATCGGTGCCATGACCTGGCGACATTGATCCACCAGCCGTGCCTCCCGAGGACCGCCTCGGATGCCGTACCTCCGGCGTCCGAACTGTCCCCGCGGTCCCTTCGGGAAGGCCTAATGAGTCTCTCACCTGCACGTGTGCCCAGCACCGGTCCTGGTACCGGCCCCGCCGTCCGGCGGCTGACGACCACGTTGTACGGCTACATGTTCCTGGACAACCTCGTCCTGCTCTACCCGGTGTACGCGCTGCTGTTCCACGACACCGGGCTCACCGTCTGGCAGATCTCCTCGCTGTTCGGCCTGTGGTCGCTGACCGGCGTTGTGCTGGAGATTCCGTCCGGCGCCTGGGCCGACGCCGTCTCGCGGCGCGTGCTGCTGTGGTTCGGGCCGCTGCTCACCGCCACCGGATTCACGCTGTGGGTGCTCGTCCCGTCGTACTGGGCGTTCGCCCTCGGCTTCGTGCTCTGGGGTGCCAAGGAAGCGCTCGGTTCCGGCGCGCTGGAGGCGCTGGTGTACGAGGAGCTCGACCGGCTCGGCGCGGCCGACCGGTACGGGCGCACCATGGGCCGGGCCCACGCGGCCGGCCTCGTGGGCGTGATGGCGGCGATGGGGCTGGCCGGCCCGGTGCTCGACTTCGGCGGCTACCCGGCCGTGGGTTTCGCCAGTGTGCTGGGCTGTCTGCTGGCGGCGGTCGCCGCGGCGCGGTTCCCGGAGCACCGGGACCCGGCCGCCGCCACGGCGGACGGACCGGGCGACGGATGGGCCCGGACCCTGCGGGCCGGACTCGCCGAGGCCCGCGACGACCGGTCCGTCCGTGGCGCCCTGCTGCTCGTGCCGGCCGTCACCGCGGTGTGGGGCGCGCTGGACGAGTACACCCCGCTGCTCGTGCGTGACACGGGCGTCGCGGAAAGCGCCGTCCCGTACTGGCTGTTGCTGATCTGGGCGGGGGCCACGGTCGGCGGCCTGCTGGCCGGGGCGGGACAGCGGCTGGGGAAGGGCGGGTTCGCGGGGCTGCTGGCGGGCTCCGCGCTGGCGCTGGCCGCGGGCGCGGCGGCGCGGACTCCGGCCGGCATCGGGCTGGTGGCCCTCGCCTTCTGCGGCTTCCAGCTGGCGAGCGTCCTGGCCGACGCCCGGCTCCAGGACCGCATCGGCGGAACCGGCCGGGCCACCCTGACCTCGGTCGCCGGGGTGGGCACCGACCTGACCACCATCGCCGTGTACGGCGCCTACGCGGTGGCCGGGACGGTGACCACACACGGCACCGCCTTCGCCCTGCTCGCGGTGCCCTACCTGGCGACCGCGCTGATCACGGCTGCCGGGAAGCGGGTATCTCGCCGGGCTGGAAGCTAGCAGCTGGGCCCTAGAAGTCCGGGTTCCAGGGCACGACCTTGAAGTCGCCCGTGCCCTTCTTCACCTTCTCGAAGGGCGCGGAGCCGACACACTTGGGCAGGTCCTTCGGGCCCATGTCCTCGGACGCGGCCCAGCTGTAGCCGAGCCGGTCGGTGCCGCCGGTGTCGTGCACGGTGATGCCCACCCGGTGGCCCTCGACTCCGTCGATGTCCGTGTCGGTGATGACCCCGGAGACGACGGCCACCTTGCCTCCGGTGACGAGGCAGTCGACCTTCGCCTTCGCCCAGCCGCCGCCCTCGCCGTTGGCGTCGTGGTGGCTCCAGCGGAACGTGCCGGTGGCCTTCAGCGGGTCGTCGGTGTTCCTGGCCGCCAGATGCGCGTCGAAGGAGAACATGATGTCGTCGCCCGCCGTCCTGTACAGCTTCGCGGTGCCGGTCAGCGCGGCGGCCTCGCGCCGGCGCTCCTCGGACGCGGTGGCAGAGGCGGAGGTGGCGGTGGCGGAGGCCGATTCGGAGGAGGCGGAGGAGGAGGCAGTGGTGACGGTGGTGGACGCGGTGGCGGATCCCGCGACAGATCCCGTGACTCCGGCGGTGACGAGCAGGGCCGTGCCCAGCACGGCGGTCTTCGTACGGCGGTTCATGGAGGTCCTTTCGACGGGTCGTTCGGACAGCTCTCACTGTCCCGGCGCCGGGGCCGCGGCACATCGCGCCGGAGGCTGCACCGAGCGTCCACCAGCGGGCTGACCAGCGCCTCCCCGATGCGCCCCTGGGATGACAGGCCGTCATACCCAGGGCGCGCAACGAATCGCCGCCGGAGCCGCGGTGGACGCAACGATTCGTTCACCGGTGCGCAACGGCTCCTCCTTGTCCGGCCGAGCCGGCCGCCCGTACCGTCTATCTGGCCTGCCTCTCTGGCCCCAAGACCCTTCCGTACGGTGAGGAACACGCATGCGCACCGCCCTGCTCCAGAGCTCCGGCCGCCCCGGCTCCGTCGTCGAGAACCTCAAGGTCCTCGACGAGGCCGCGGGCCGTGCCGCCGCCGCGGGCGCCGGGCTGCTGATCGCCCCCGAGATGTTCCTGACCGGCTACGCGATCGGCGCCGACGTGCACCGGCTCGCCGAGCCCGCCGACGGCGACTCCGCGGACGAGCTCGCCGAGATCGCCGCCCGGCACGGCGTGGCGGTCGTCTACGGCTACCCGGAGCGCGCCGGCGAGACCGTCTTCAACTCGGCCCAGTTGATCTCCTCGGACGGCACCCGTCTCGCCAACTACCGCAAAACCCACCTCTTCGGCCGCTTCGAGCAGGAGTGCTTCACCCCCGGTGACGAGCCGGTCGTCCAGGCCGAGCTGGACGGCCTCCGCGTCGGCCTCATGATCTGCTACGACGTGGAGTTCCCGGAGAACGTCCGCTCCCACGCCCTCGCCGGCACCGACCTGCTCGTGGTGCCCACGGCGCAGATGCACCCGTTCCAGTTCGTCGCCGAGTCCGTCGTCCCGGTGCGCGCCTTCGAGAACCAGATGTACGTCGCGTACGTCAACCGGGTCGGTACGGAAGGGGAGTTCGAGTTCGTCGGGCTCTCCACGCTGGCCGGCCCCGACGGCGGAGCCCGGGCCCGCGCCGGCCGCGGGGAGGAACTCGTCCTCGGTGACGTGGACCCCGCGTTCCTCGCCACCTCGCGCGAGGAGAACCCGTATCTGAAGGACCGCCGCCCCGGTCTCTACGGGTCCCTGATCTGACGATCGACACCCCCACCTCCCCACCTGACGCTCCATCAAATGGCGTCTCCCCCTCAAGAGCTTTCCCGCAAGGAGTCCGTACCCCATGACGTCCACGGTGCCCAACGCCGTCCAGCACGCCGACGCGCAGCAGCCGCCGATCACCATGTTCGGCCCGGACTTCCCGTACGCGTACGACGACTTCCTCGCGCATCCCGCGGGTCTCGGACGGATACCGGCGACCGGGTTCGGCACCGAGGTCGCGGTGATCGGCGGTGGTCTTTCCGGCATCGTGGCCGCGTACGAGCTGATGAAGATGGGCCTGAAGCCGGTCGTGTACGAGGCCGACCGGATCGGCGGGCGGCTCCGGACCGTCGGCTTCGACGGCTGCGATCCCTCCCTCACCGCCGAACTGGGCGCGATGCGCTTCCCGCCGTCCTCCACGGCGCTCCAGCACTACATCGACCTGGTGGGACTGCGCACCGAGCCGTTCCCCAACCCCCTCTCCGAGGCCACGCCCTCGACCGTCGTCGACCTCAAGGGCGAGTCGCACTACGCGGAGACCGTCGAGGATCTGCCCGAGGTCTACCGGCAGGTGGCGGCGGCCTGGAACGCCTGCCTGGAGGAGGGCGCCGACTTCTCCGACATGAACCGGGCCATGCGCGAGCGCGACGTTCCGCGTATCCGAGAGATCTGGGCCCGGCTCGTCGAGAAGCTCGACAACCAGACCTTCTACGGCTTCCTCTGCGACTCGGAGGCCTTCAGGTCCTTCCGGCACCGCGAGATCTTCGGCCAGGTCGGCTTCGGTACGGGCGGCTGGGACACGGACTTCCCGAACTCGATCCTCGAAATCCTGCGCGTGGTCTACTCCGAGGCCGACGACCACCACCGCGGCATCGTCGGCGGCTCCCAGCAGCTGCCGCTGCGCCTCTGGGAGCGCGCGCCGGAGAAGATCGTGCACTGGGCGTACGGGACGTCGCTGGCCACGCTGCACGACGGGGTGCCGAAGCCCGCCGTCACCCGTCTGCACCGCACGGCCGGCAACCGGATCACGGTCACGGACGCGTCCGGTGACATCCGTACGTACCAGGCGGCGATCTTCACCGCCCAGTCCTGGATGCTGCTGTCCAAGGTCGCCTGCGACGACGCGCTCTTCCCGATCGACCACTGGACGGCGATCGAGCGGACCCACTACATGGAGAGCTCCAAGCTCTTCGTACCCGTCGACCGGCCCTTCTGGCTGGACAAGGCCGTCGACGACAGGGGAAATCCGACCGGCCGGGACGTCATGTCGATGACGCTCACCGACCGGATGACGCGCGGCACCTACCTCCTCGACGACGGTCCGGACCGGCCCGCCGTCATCTGCCTCTCGTACACCTGGTGCGACGACAGCCTGAAATGGCTGCCGCTGTCCGCGAACGAGCGGATGGAGGTCATGCTGAAGTCGCTCGGCGAGATCTACCCGAAGGTCGACATCAGGAAGCACATCATCGGCAGCCCGGTGACCGTGTCCTGGGAGAACGAGCCCTACTTCATGGGTGCGTTCAAGGCGAACCTGCCCGGCCACTACCGCTACCAGCGGCGCCTGTTCACGCACTTCATTCAGGACCGGCTGCCCGAGGACAAGCGGGGCATCTTCCTCGCGGGCGACGACATCTCCTGGACGGCGGGCTGGGCCGAGGGCGCCGTCCAGACCGCGCTGAACGCCGTGTGGGGCGTCATGCACCACTTCGGCGGCGAGACCGACCCGGTCAACCCCGGGCCCGGCGACGTCTACGAGGAGATCGCGCCGGTGGAGCTGCCCGAGGACTGAGCCGGGCAGCTTCCCGTGGACCGAACCGGGCCGGTTCGTCCGGCGGACGGCGCGGGGATCAGATCCCGGCGGCCCGCGCCGCCGTGTACACCTCGGCGGCCAGGTCCTTGAGCTCCTGGGCATCCCGTGGGGCGTCCGCGAAGTCGAGGAAGAACTCCTCGACGCCGACCTCGGCATGGGCCGCGAGGTCCGCCACGATCTGCTCGACGCTGCCCTGGAACGGGGCGCGGTCGGCGCCGTCGTACGCCTTGGCCGTGTACTGGAGGTTCGCCCGCGCCACCGACTGGAGCGGCTCGGTGCGCCCCTGCCCGGCCCAGGCGTCCCGCACCTGCCGCGACTGCGCGGCGAGTTGCTCGACGCCCATGGCGACCGGCATCCAGCCGTCGGCCCGCTCGACGAGGCGGGTCAGTGCCTTCTTGCTGTTTGCGGGCAGCAGGATGGGGATCGGCCGGGCGGGCTTGGGAGCGACCACGGCCGACGCGATCTTGGTGAGGCGGCCCTCGTAGACCACCGGGTCCTGGCCCCACACCGCGCGGCACACGCCGATGACCTCGTCCAGGACCTGCCCGCGCTCCTCGAACGGCGCGACGCCGGCGGCCGCGTACTCGTCGAGCGACCAGCCCGTGCCGAAACCCGCCACGACCCGGCCGCCGCTCGCCGCGTCCAGCGTGCCGAGGGTCCTGGCCAACTGGAACGGGCCGTGCAGCGGGGCGACCAGCACACTCGTGCCCAGGCGCGCCCGCCGGGTGGCCGAGACGGCCAGCGTCAGCGTCACCAGCGGCTCGGCGAGACCGCGGTACGCCTCGGGCCAGGGGAGGCCCGGGACGCCGTACAGGCCCTGGGTCGCGGGCTCCGGGAACAGGGCGCGCTCAAGCACCCACAGGCTTTCGTAACCGATCTCCTCGGCGGCGCGCGCCACGTCCGGCACGTCCCGTCCGAGGTCGTACTGATGTGTCTGCGGAAGACTCAGTCCCAGTCGCGTGGTCATGGACACTCCTCATCGGTGTTCGATCCGTGTCTGTCCCCCTCGTCGTCCTACCACGCCGACCGGCCGAAGCGCCGCAGCGCGCGGCCGACGGCCGCAACTGGCGCTCGGGCACCACGAGTTCGAGCCACGGGTCAGCGGCACGCCAGTGGAGTGAGCAGGCAGCGGCCGACCAGGCCGAGGCCCGTGTCGAGGCGTTCGACGAACTCCTCCGCCAGGTCGGGGAGTTCGCGCAGCGCCCACACCGCGCGGGCGGCGGACCATGCCGCGTCCCGGGCCCGCTCCAGACTCCACGCGCCGAGCAGATGGGTCAGCGGGTCGGCGATCTGGAAGAGGTCGGGGCCGGGCATCAGATCTTCGCGGATGCGCTCCTCCAGCGTGCGGAGGACCTCGCCCACGCGCTCGAACTCGTCCTCCAGTTCGGCCGGTTCGCAGTCGAGCGTACGACAGGTGTCTACCACCGCGAGCGCCAGATCGTGCCCGATGTGCGCATTGATGCCCGCGAGCGCGAACTGCAACGGACGTACGCCGGGATGACGCCGGAACTGGAACAGCGGTCGCCAGCAGGCGGGCGGACGGCGCTCGTCCGCGACCGCCTCGACGGCCGCCAGATAGCGCTCCGCGAACCGTACGTCCAGCGTGCTCGCGGCATGCGTGTCGGCGAAGTGCCCCGCGTCCAGGCGCCGGTCGACCTCCTCCGTGACCGCGAGGTAGACGCGGTTGAAGACGGCGACGCCGTCCCGCTCCGGCCAGGCCGCGGCGAGCGTGCGTATCCGGCACAGCACCCCGTCGACGCCGTGCTCAGAAACCGCGATTTCCCCGAAGCGTTCGAACCGCACCATTGGGGCAGCGTCCCAGGCCTACGCTGTCCCGAGGGCCGCCGGGCCGAGCGCTTCCCCAGAACGGGGGAACAGGCCGGACTCGGGGGAGAGGGGGGAGCACCACGTGTCAGGCTTGCGCGCCCAGCGTCTGGCCGACCGCCGGGCCGAGCGCAGACGTGCCGCCCGGCGCGCCGCCATGGTCGCGATGGCCTCCGTCGTCGCCGTGGTCGGCACCGTGACGGGGATGGTGTCCGCGCTGGACGACGGACGCGGCAGCGACGAGGCGCGCCCCGACGTGTCCAGTTCACCGCTGCTGCAGCCGCTGCCCGCCGTGCCCACGCCGTCCCCCTCGAAGACGTCCGCCTCGCCGTCGCCTTCGCCGTCTCCCTCACCGTCCAAGGCCAAGCCGAGCCCGTCCCCCTCGAAGACCGAGACGACGAAGCCGAAGACCGAACCCGCGTCCGTACAGCTGTACCGCCACCCCGAGTCGCAGGTCCTCGACTGGGTCCGCACCAACCGGGACGACCCGCGCCGGGCGGTCATAGAGTCCCGGATAGCGGACCGCCCGGCGGCGGTGTGGTTCGCGGACTACACCCCGTCGAACATCACCTCCCGCGTCCGGGCGGTCACCTCGGCCGGCTCCGACAAGGGCAGGGTCCCGGTCGTCGTGCCGTACGCGATACCGGACCGCGACTGCGGCGGTGCCTCGCAGGGCGGCGCGCCCGACCTCGGCGCGTACGACGGGTGGATCGAGAAGTTCGCCGCGGGCCTCGGCTCCGGCGAGGTCATCGTGATCCTGGAGCCCGACGCGCTCGCCCAGTCCGACTGCCTCTCCGAGGGCCAGCGGACCGCCCGCTTCGCCTCGCTGGCCCGCGCGGGCCGCGTCCTCAAGGCGGCGAACCCGAAGGCCCGGGTCTACTACGACGCGGGCCACTCCGACTGGAACACGCCGGAGAAGCAGGCCGGGCTGCTGCGCCGGTCCGGTGCCGCGTCCGCCGCCGCCTCGGACGGCGTCTTCAGCAACGTCTCGAACTTCAACCGGACGGGCGACGAGATCGCGTACGTCCGCCGGACCCTCGACGCACTCGGCGGCGCCGCGGGCCTGGGCGCAGTGATCGACACCAGCCGCAACGGGAACGGCGCCCCGGCCGACGGCGAGTGGTGCGATCCGGCGGGCCGGAAACTGGGGCAGGCACCGACCCTGCGTACCGGCGAGGCCCGGATCGACGGCTACCTGTGGGTGAAGCTGCCGGGGGAGTCCGACGGCTGCAAGGGCGCACCCGGAACCTTCACGCCCGACTACGCCTACGACCTGGCGCGCTGACTCTTCGGTCGCGCCGGCTCTTCGGCCCTGTTCGGTTCTCTTCGGGTCAGGGGTGCAGGCCGGGAACCGGCGTGCTCGGCGGGGTGACCTTCGGACGGTCGCGGTCGGCCGTGCGCAGGACGCCCGCGAAGGCGACGAGTCCGCAGGCCAGGACCGTCACCAGACCGAACGACACCATCAGGCTCGTCGCCTGGGCCAGCCCGCCGATCGCACTGGGGGCGATCAGCCCCGAGGTGTACGTGATGGTGGCGACGCCCGCGATGGCCAGGCTCGGGTTGGAGCCGCTGCGCCCGGCCGCGGCGAAGCACAGCGGTACGACGACGGCGATGCCCAGGCCCAGCAGCGCGAAGCCGGCCATGGCCACCGCAGGATGGCCCGAGACGACGATGAGCAGCCCGCCGAGCACGGCCAGTACGCCGCCCACCCGTACGGTGCCCACCGAGCCGAAGCGGTTCACGACCGCGTCACCCACGAGCCGGGCCACCGCCATGGTCAGCATGAACCCGGTCGTCGACGCCGCCGCGAGACCGTCCGAGGTGCCCAGCTGGTCCCGCAGGTAGACCGCCGACCAGTCCAGGCTCGCGCCCTCCGCGAACACCGCGCAGAAGCCCACCGCGCCGATCAGCAGCGCCGACCTGGGCGGCAGCGCGAACCTCGGCGGCGGCTCCTCGTCCTCGGCGGGCACCAGGTCGAGCACCCAGCGACAGGCGGCCACGCCGAGGACCGTGAGGGCGGCCGCGGCCAGCGCGTGGTGCAGGCGCGCGTCCGAGCCCAGGTGCGCGGCGAGCGTGCCCGCCGCCGAGCCGATCAGGGCACCCACGCTCCACATGCCGTGCAGCCCGGACATGATCGACTTGCCGAGCCGGTGCTCCAGTTCGACGCCCAGCGCGTTCATGACGACATCGGCCATGCCCGCCGTGGCGCCGTACGTGAACATCGCCAGGCACAGGGTGAGCAGGTTCGGCGCGAGGGCCGGGAGGGTCAGCGAGAGCGTCCAGAGGGCGATCAGGCCGCGCAGGGCCGTACGACTGCCGAAGCGGTGGCTGATCCGGCCGGCGAGCGGCATCGCGACGGAGGCACCGAAGGCCGTGAACGCGAGCGCGAAACCGAGCTGGCCCGTGCTGACCGACGCGTGGTCCTGGATCCACGGGACGCGGGTCGCGAAGGACCCGGTGACGGCACCGTGCACGGCGAACACCACGGCCACGGCGTACCGGGCGCGCTTCGTCTCGCGCCGGTCGTAGACCACTTCACTCATGCTCCGGCCCCATCCGCTGTCTTCTTTCCGTCCCGCCGCCGTAAACTATCAGGGAGCCTGCCTGATAGATAGGCGTTATCGGGCCGCCGCCACGACGCCACCGATCTGGAAGGATCCCGGCATGCCGCCCGCATCTTCGAGCACCGCCCGGGCCATCAACGACCGGCTCGCCCTGCGGCTGCTGCAGCAGGAAGGCCCTTTGACGGCCGGGCAGTTGAAACAGCTCACCGGCCTGTCCCGGCCCTCCGTCGCCGACCTCGTGGAACGCCTCGCGGAGGCCGGGCTGATCGGCGTGGTGGGGGAGACGGGTGCCCAGCGACGCGGTCCGAACGCCCGCTTGTACGGGATCGTCGCCGACCGGGCCCACCTGGCGGCGCTCGACGTGCGCACCGAGGGCGTCGCCGTGGTCGTCGCCGACCTGCTGGGCTCCGTGCTGGCCGCGGCGTCGGTGCCGATCGGCGACGAGACGGACACCGGGCCCGCCGTCGAGCAGGCGGTCGCGCTGGTCGAACGTACGGCCAAGGAGGCGGGCGTCGAGCGACTGCACACGATCGGCATCGGAGCCCCCGGCCTCATCGACCCCACCACCGGCGAACTCCGCAACTCCTCAGGCCTGCCCGAATGGCACCGCCGCCTCACCACCGCCCTCCAGGAACGGCTCCCGGCCCGCGTCCTCGTCGAGAACGAGACGAACCTCGCGGCGCTGGCCGAGCAGCGGGACGGCTCCGCCCGTGACCGGGAGACCTTCGTCCTCCTCTGGCTCGGCCACGGCATCGGTGCCGCCGTCGTCCTCGACGGCGCCCTGCGCCGGGGCGCCTCCGGCGGCACGGGGGAGATCGGCTTCCTGCCGGTACCGGGCACCGGCGCCCTCCCGTCGGCGACGGGCTGCGAGGGCGGCTACCACTCCCTCGCGGGGGCCGCGGCGATCGCCCGGCTCGCCGCGGAGCACGGACTCGCGGCCCCGCCGGTGCCGCACGAGCCGCATGCGGCGGCCTTGGTGCGCGCTGCGGTGGCCCGGGTGGCGGAGGCCGCGCCTGGGGGTTCCGCCTCTGCCTCTGACTCCGGTTCCGGCTCTGCCTCCGACCCCGACTCCGGCCTCGCGTCCCGCTTCCTCGACGTGCTCGCCGATCGCGTGGCGCTGGGCGCCGCGTCCGTCATCGCCGTGCTCGACCCCGGGTGCGTGGTTCTCGCGGGCGAGGTCGGCCGGGCGGGCGGCGAGGTGCTCGCCGCCCGGGTCCAGGAGCGCCTCGCCCGGATGTCGCCGCTGCCCACCGAGGTGCGGGCCGGTGCGCTCGGCGGCGGCGCGGTCCTGCGCGGAGCGCTGCTCATGGCCCGGGACGGGGCTCAGGACGAGCTGTTCGGGCCTTCGGAGCGGTAGGCGGGCCGGAACGACGGGAAGGAACGACGGGAAAGGAGACCCGGCGGCGGGGCAAGGGCCTCCGTCACCGCCGCCGGGTCGCTCTTGGGGCGGGCCGGTGAACGCAGACCCTAAAGAGGACTAGACCACAGCGTCAATAGGTATGGACCATAGCGAAGACGCTGCACCCGCACGGAAGTTGGTCCGTCACGAGTGTCCCGTGAAGTCCATCACCACACCCTGTGAGCCACCCCACAGCATTCACCCGCATGGGCGTCGATCGGGCGTGGCACACTGAGTCTGTACCAGAAGCAGCGCACTCCGGGGTCGGTGAAAGTCCGAACCGGCGGTTACAGTCCGCGACCCGGTCGCTTCCAGCGGCCGGTTGATCAGGTGAAATTCCTGGACCGACGGTTAAAGTCCGGATGGGAGGCAGTGCGCGGCGGGCAGGCATTCGTGCGTGCCGCCGATTGTTTCGACGTGTCCCACGGGGCACGTCCCTTTCGGCGTCGCCCCCAGTGTCCTCGCCCGTTCATATCTGTCGTCATCGACAGGCCCCGGAGTCCGTGCCCGAAGAGGCAGGAGGACCCGGGAAGTGTTCACCGGAATCGTCGAAGAGCTGGGTGAAATCACCGCCGTCGAGAACCTCGACGACGCCTCACGTTTCCGGCTCCGTGGCCCCGTGGTCACCGAAGGCGCGCGCCACGGTGACTCCATCGCCGTCAACGGCGTCTGTCTGACGGTCGTCGACCACGAAGGCGACGAGTTCACCGCAGACGTGATGGCGGAGACCCTGAACCGCTCCAGCCTCGGCGCCCTCGCCGTCGGCTCCCGCGTCAACCTGGAACGCCCCATGGCCGTGGGCGACCGCCTCGGCGGCCACATCGTGCAGGGCCACGTGGACGGCACGGGCACGGTCATCGAACGCAAGCCGTCGGAGAACTGGGAGATCGTCAAGATCTCGCTCCCCGCGGACCTCACGCGCTACGTCGTGGAGAAGGGCTCCATCACGGTCGACGGCATCAGCCTGACCGTCGTCGACGCCGGCCCCGACTACTTCACCGTCAGCCTCATCCCGACGACCCTCGACCTGACCACGCTCGGCCTCAAGCAGCCCGGCGATCCGGTCAACCTGGAGGTCGACGTGATCGCCAAGTACGTCGAGCGGCTGCTCGGCGCGCGGGCAGAGCAGCCGGTCACGTTGCCCGGCATCCAGGGGGCGGCCCAGTGAACTGGCTCAACTCCGAGGCGTTCGTCCTCTTCGACCAGCACATCCTGTGGTCGGACATGGTCGGCAACATCCTCGGCCTGGTCGGCCTCGCCCTTGGCTGGCGTCGGAACATCTGGAGCTGGCCCGTCCAGTTCCTGTCCGGCCTCATCCTCTTCGGGGCGTTCTTCGGCCACCTGACGGGCAGCGCGGGCAAGCAGGCCGTCGTCATGGTCGTCGCCGGGTACGGCTGGTGGCAGTGGAACCGCCACCGGGGCCGGGCCGGAGACGGCGGCGACGGCCACATCACCCCGCGCTTCGCCAGCTGGCGCGAGCGCGCGGCGATGGTCGGCGCCGCAGCCGTCGGCACGGTCGCGGTGGCCCTGCTCTTCAAGGCGTACCCGACCCTGTCGTGGGACCCCTGGCCGGACGCCTACATCTTCGTCGGCACCGTCGTCGCCATGTACGCCCAGGCGCGCGGCATGGTCGAGTTCTGGTTCGCCTGGCTGCTCGTCGACCTGGTCGGCGTCCCGCTGAACTTCGCCAACGGCTACGCCTTCTCCGGCTTCGTCTACGTCATCTACGGCGCACTCGTCCTGTGGGGCATGCGCGACTGGTGGCTGCGCTCGCGCAAGAGCTCGCAGCCCGTCCTGGAAGGAGCTCCGGCATGACTGTGGCGCCGGTTTGGTACAGCACAGGTCACGACGAGGACGCCTCGGACTTCGCGCTCGACCCCGTCGAGAAGGCGATCGCGGACATCGCCGCGGGCCGCCCCGTCGTGGTCGTCGACGACGAGGACCGCGAGAACGAGGGCGACCTCGTCATCGCCGCCGAGAAGGCGACGCCCGAGATCATCGCCTTCATGATGAGCGAGTGCCGCGGGCTGATCTGCGCACCCATGGAGGGCGACGAGCTCGACCGCCTCCAGCTCCCGCAGATGGTCGAGAACAACACCGAGTCGATGCGGACGGCCTTCACCGTCTCCGTCGACGCGGGCCCCGCCTATGGCGTGACCACCGGCATCTCCGCCGCCGACCGCGCCACCACGCTCCGGCTGCTGGCCGGCGGGGAAGCCGAGGCCACCGACCTCGTGCGCCCCGGCCACATCTTCCCGCTGCGCGCCAAGCCCGGCGGCGTCCTGGTCCGCAACGGCCACACCGAGGCCGCCGTCGACCTGGCCCGGCTCGCGGGACTGCGCCCGGCCGGCGCCATCGTCGAGATCGCGGGCGAGGACGGCCGCATGCTCCGGCTGCCCGAGCTGATCCCGTTCGCCCGCAAGCACGGCCTGACGATCATCTCCATCGAGGACCTGATCACCTACCGCCGAACCGCAGAGCCCACGGTCCGCCGCGAGGCCAAGACCGAACTGCCCACCGTCTTCGGCGAGTTCACCGCCTACGGCTACCGCTCCACCGTCGACGGCGTCGAGCACGTGGCCCTGCTGCACGGCGAGATCGGCGACGGCGAGGACGTCCTGGTCCGCGTCCACTCGGAATGCCTGACGGGCGACGTCTTCCACTCCCTGCGCTGCGACTGCGGCCCCCAGCTCGAAGCCGCCCTGCGGCGCATCCAGGCCGAGGGCCGCGGCATCGTGGTCTACCTGCGCGGCCACGAGGGACGCGGCATCGGGCTGCTGTCCAAGCTGCGCGCGTACGAACTCCAGGAGCGCGGCCGCGACACCCTCGACGCCAACCTGGAGCTCGGCCTGCCCGCCGACGCCCGGGACTACGGCGCCGGAGCGCAGATCCTGGAGGACCTCGGCGTCCGCAGCCTGCGCCTGATGACCAACAACCCCGACAAGACCGACGCGCTCGTCCGCCACGGCCTCAAGGTCACCGACCGCGAGCCGATGCCCGTACAGGCGGGCGAGCACAACCTCCGGTACCTGCGCACCAAGCGGGACCGGATGGGGCACGACCTGCCCTGGCTGGACACGACCACCGTGTCCGCCTGCGGCAACCAGTAAACGAAAAAGCACGAGGAGACACGTGAGCGGCAAGGGTGCACCAGAACTGTCCGTACGCAACTGCGGGGACCTCAGGGTCGCCGTCATCGCGGCGCAGTGGCACGAAAAGGTGATGGACGGTCTGGTGGACGGCGCCCTGCGCGCCCTGCACGACCTGGGGATCGACGAGCCGACCCTGCTGAGGGTCCCGGGCAGCTTCGAGCTCCCGGTCGTCGCGAAGGTCCTCGCGGGCCGCGGCTACGACGCGATCGTCGCGCTCGGCGTCGTCATCCGCGGCGGCACTCCCCATTTCGAGTACGTGTGTCAGGGCGTCACCCAGGGCCTCACCCAGGTCTCCATCGACACCGGCGTCCCCATCGGCTTCGGCGTGCTGACCTGCGACACCGAGGAGCAGGCCCTCGACCGCGCGGGCATCGAGGGCTCCCACGAGGACAAGGGCCACGAGGCGGTGACCGCCGCCGTGGCGACCGCGGCCACCCTGCGCTCAGTATCCGAACCGTGGCGTCAGGCCTCCCGGCACAACGCGTAAAGTGGGCGCCACCATGTCCAAGAAGACTTTCGAGGAGCTCTTCACCGAGCTCCAGCACAAGGCCGCCACCGGCGACCCCGCCACCTCCCGCACCGCAGAGCTGGTCGGCAAGGGGGTCCATGCCATCGGCAAGAAGGTCGTCGAAGAGGCCGCCGAGGTCTGGATGGCCGCCGAGTACGAGGGCAAGGAAGCCGCCGCCGAGGAGATCTCGCAGCTGCTCTACCACGTCCAGGTGATGATGGTCGCCCGCGGCATCTCCCTCGACGACGTGTACGCCCACCTCTGAGCCGTCGCCCCAACTCCCGCACCGTACGAACGAACGAAGGAAGCCGACCTCATGCTGCGCATCGCCGTCCCCAACAAGGGTTCCCTGTCAGGCCCCGCGGGGGAGATGCTGCATGAGGCCGGCTACCAGCAGCGCCGGGAGTCCAAGGAACTGCGGATCGTCGACCCGGAGAACGAGGTCGAGTTCTTCTACCTCCGCCCGCGCGACATCGCGATCTACGTCTCCTCCGGCAAGCTCGACATCGGCATCACCGGACGCGACCTCCTGATCGACTCCGGAGCCAACGCGGAGACGATCCTCCCGCTCGGCTTCGCCCGCTCCACCTTCCGCTTCGCCACCAAGCCCGGCACGGCGGCCCGCGTCAAGGACCTGGCCGGCATGACCGTCGCCACCTCGTACGAGGGCATCGTCGCCAAGTACCTCGCCGACAAGGGCGTCGACGCCTCGGTCGTCCACCTCGACGGCGCGGTCGAGACCGCCATCGAGCTGGGCGTCGCCGAGGTCATCGCGGACGTCGTCGAGACCGGCACCTCGCTGCGCAACGCGGGCCTTGAGGTCTTCGGCGACCCGATCATGAAGTCCGAGGCCGTCGTCATCCGCCGCACCGGCGCGGACGTCGACGAGGACGCCGAGGCCAAGGTCCAGCAGTTCCTGCGCCGCCTCCAGGGCGTCCTGGTCGCACGGACGTACGTGATGATGGACTACGACTGCCGCGTCGAGCAGTTGGAGAAGGCCGTCGCGCTCACGCCCGGCCTGGAGTCGCCGACCGTCTCACCGCTGCACAACGAGGGCTGGGTCGCCGTGCGCGCCATGGTCCCGTCCAAGGAGGCGCAGCGGATCATGGACGACCTGTACGACATCGGCGCGCGGGCCATCCTGACCACGGCCATCCACGCCTGCCGTCTCTGAGGAACCGCCCGTCATGTCCGATTCACCCCAGCTTCCCGTCCTGCCCGCCCTGCCGGTCACGTTCCGGCCGGGCCGCACCCGGGCCGTCCTGCTGACCGCCGGCGCCGCGATCTTCGTGGTCATCACCACGGTCGCCGTGCTCCTCGAAAAGCTCAGCCCGGGGGAGCGCCTCAGCTTCGTCTTCACCGCGGCGCTGCTGCTCGGGGTGCTCGTACTGCTCGCGCGGCCGAAAGTAGTCGCTGACGAGTCAGGGGTCACCGTCGTCAACATCGCCAGCCGGCGCCGGCTGGCCTGGGCGGAGATTCTGCAGGTCAACCTGCGTCCGGGCGACCCGTGGGTGTTCCTCGACCTCAGCGACGGCACCAGCCTGGCCGCCCTCGGCATCCAGCCGGGCATCGCCAAGCAGCATGCGATCAACGACGCCCGTACGCTGCGCGCACTCGCCGAGACCCGCTCGACCGGCGGCTCCGACAGCCGCGACGGCGAGCAGCACGACGAACATCACGGCTGACTCTCAGCCTTCTCCCCTGCCGCACGGGCCCATGTCTTGATTAATCTGTTGGCGGAGGCGTTTTCGTTGCGCCTCCGTCTCTGATGTTCCACTTGGTGTTCAGAGGCCCCCTGCTATTTCGAGGAGTGACTCCCTCCAGCGATGGACGGATCGTCCTGTAGTACCTGCGCCGCCCCCTCCCGGCATATCGAGGCGGCGGCATGACCATCCCCTTGCTGCTCCTCGGGGCGGCGTTCCTTCTGATCCTCGCCAACGGCTTCTTCGTGGCGGCCGAGTTCGGCCTGGTCACGGTGGAGCGCCCCGACGCCGAGAAGGCCGCCGCCGAGGGCGACCGACGGGCCCGTACGGTCGTCAACTCGCTCAAGGAGCTGTCCTTCCAGCTCTCCGGCACCCAGCTCGGCATCACCATCACCTCACTCGTCGTCGGCATGCTCGCCGAGCCCGCGCTCGCCGAGCTGCTGCACGGCCCCTTCACCTCCGTCGGCATCCCCGAAGGCGCCGTGTCCGGTGTCTCCGTGGTCGTCGGCATGCTGCTGGCCTCGGCCGTGCAGATGGTGATCGGCGAACTCGTGCCCAAGAACTGGGCGGTGTCCAAACCGCTCCAGGTCGCCCGCTTCGTCGCGGGCCCGCAGCACATGTTCTCGACCCTGTTCCGGCCGGTGATCGCCGCGCTCAACGCGGTGGCCAACCGGCTCGTCCGGGCCCTGGGCGTCGAGCCCACCGCGGAGCTGGCCTCGGCCCGCACCCCCGGCGAGCTCGTCTCCCTGGCCCGGCACTCGGCCCAGGCCGGCGCTCTGGAACAGGACACCGCCGACCTCTTCGTCCGCACCCTCTCGCTGGCCGACCTCACCGCGCAGCACGTCATGACCCCGCGCGTGAAGGTCAGCGCCCTCCAGTCCTCCGCGACCGCCGAGGACGTCGTCAACCTCACCCGCGCCACCGGCCTCTCCCGCTTCCCCGTCTACCGGGAGCGGATCGACGAGATCGTCGGCATGGCGCACCTCAAGGACGCCCTCGCGGTGCCCCAGCGGGACCGGCTGCGCACGCCCGTGGGCCGGATCGCCCAGGCTCCGCTGCTCGTCCCGGAGACGCTGCCCGTGCAGCCCCTCCTGGAGCGGCTGCGCAACGAGCAGCCCATCGCCGTCGTCGTCGACGAGTACGGCGGCACGGCGGGCGTCGTCACCCTGGAGGACATCGTCGAGGAACTCGTCGGCGAGGTCCGCGACGAGCACGACGGACACGACGTGCCCGAGATCGCCGTCGCGCCGTCCGAGGACGGCCGGCCCGCCTGGGACGCCGACGGCAGCTGCCGTGTCGACATCCTCCTGCGGATAGGCCTGGACGTCCCCGAGGGCCCGTACGAGACGGTCGCGGGGCTCGTCGCCGATCTGCTCGGCCGTATCCCCGCGCCCGGCGACAAGGCCGAGCTGCCCGGCTGGCGACTCTCGGTGCGCCAGGTCGGGCACTACCGGGCCGAACGGGTCCGGCTGGTCAGGACCGCCGACGCCGCTTCCGTGGCGGGGGCCGTCCGATGAGCGTCCTCCAACTCCTGTTCGCCGCCCTGCTAGTGCTCGCCAACGGGTTCTTC
Organism: Streptomyces sp. NPDC050704; assembly: GCF_040654355.1. NCBI lineage: Bacteria > Bacillati > Actinomycetota > Actinomycetes > Kitasatosporales > Streptomycetaceae > Streptomyces > Streptomyces sp. NPDC050704. The sequence goes on from NZ_JBFAHW010000007.1 coordinate 88,550, forward strand.
GTCGGCGCCGAGTTCGCCCTGGTCTCGGTACGCCGCAGCCAGATCGAGCCGCTCGGCACGGCGCGGGCCCGGCAGGTGATGTACGGCCTGGAGAACCTGCCGCAGATGATGGCCGCCGCGCAGTTCGGCATCACCGTCTGCTCGCTGACGCTCGGCGCGGTCGCCGAGCCCACCGTGGCGCACCTTCTGGAGCCGGTCTTCCACGCCGTGCACCTGCCCGAGGGCATGATCCACCCGCTCGGGTACGTCATCGCCCTCGCCATGGTGGTCTTCCTGCACCTCGTCGTCGGCGAGATGCTGCCGAAGAACCTGGCGATGGCCGCGCCCGAGAAGACCGCGCTGTGGCTCAGCCCGGGCCTGGTCGCCTTCGCCCGGCTGTGCAAGCCGGTCACCATCGGCCTCGGCGCCTGCGCCCGGGTCATCCTGCGGCTCTTCCACGTCGAACCGAGGGACGAGGTCGAGGCGGTCTTCACCAGCGAGCAGCTCAACCGGCTCGTCGAGGACGCCGGGCAGGCGGGCCTCCTCGACCCGGAGGAGCAGGAGCGCCTGGAGGACGCCCTGGAGCTGGGCTCCCGCCCGGTCACGGACGTGCTCCTGGACCGGGAGTCCCTGGTGACCGTCGGTCCCTCGGTCACCCCGGGCCAGGTCGTCGCGCTCACCGCCCGCACCGGGTACTCCCGGTTCCCGGTCCGCGCGGAGACCGGCGCCTTCATGGGCTACCTCCACGTGAAGGACGTACTCGACGTGGAGGACTCCGAGCGGGCCGTGCCGCAGCAGGTGTGGCGCCCCATGACGACCCTCAGGGCCGAGCTGCCGCTGGACGACGCCCTGACCGTGATGCGCCGCGCCGCGACGCACCTCGCGCAGGTCGCCGACGCCTCGGGCCGGGTGCTCGGTCTGGTCGCGCTGGAGGACGTACTGGAGCTGCTGGTCGGCGAGGTACGGGACCCGGCGCACCGGGAGGCCCCGGCTCCGGCGGTACGGGTCACCGAGCCGCGTTCGGAGTCCCCGGAGCAGGCACTGGCGAGCTGAGAGCGTGAAACGGGTCCCGGGAACCATGCGGTTCCCGGGGCCCGGCACGTCATACGGCTCAGCACCGTCACATCGGCGACGGATCCTGCGGCCCCCGCCCCGACAGCACCTCTCCGTACGCCTGCATCAGATCGGGCAGCCGGAGGGTGGACAGGTCGTCGCGGGTGAGGGTGGCCGCGTAGCCGGACAGCCGCAGATCGCGGTAGGCGCAGCTCTTCTCGTACAGGGTGCGCAGGAAGCGGCCGTTGCCGAGCTCGTCGATCCAGCCCTGGTCGACGACGTGCCCGCTGATGGAGCGCAGCTCGTCGAGCGCCTCCTCGTCCCACACGTCGCCGTTCTCGCCGGCCAGCACCTCGCCGATCGAGGTGAGTTCGAGAGGACGGTACGAGGGGAAGTCGACGCGGGTCGTGAAGCGGGACGAAAGGCCGGGGTTGGCCGCGAGGAGGCGGTCCATGCCCTCCGGGTAGCCCGCGAGGATCACCACGAGGTGGTCGCGGTTGTCCTCGGCGCGCTTCAGGAGCACCTGAAGGGCCTCGTCGCCGTACGCGTCGCCCTTGCCGTAGCCTGAGTTGGAGAGCGAGTAGGCCTCGTCGACGAAGAGGACCCCGCCGATCGCGGAGTCGATCAGCTCGTTGGCCTTCACGGCGGTCTGGCCGAGGTACTCGCCCACCAGGTCCGCCCGTTGGGCCTCGACGAGGTGGTCGCCGCCGAGCAGGCCGAGCGCGTAGAAGACCCGGCCGAGGATGCGGGCCACGGTGGTCTTGCCGGTGCCGGAGGGCCCGGAGAACACGAAGTGGCGCTTCGGCGGCTGGACCGGCAGGCCCTGCCCGGCGCGCAGCCGTGCCATGTTCAACTGGGCCGACAGCGCCTTCACTTGGCGCTTCACGGGTTCGAGGCCGACCATGCCCTCCAGCTCGGCGAGCGCCTCGTCGAGCAGGGCGGGGTCGGTGGGCCCGGTCGGCAGATGCGGCGGCCGTACCGGCACGATGGCCTTCTCGCGGACCCGGTCGGCCTCGGACGGCAGACCGCCCGGCGGCGGCAGGTCGGGCTCCGACAGCTTGAGGTCCCGGCCCTCGGTGCCGAACAGCGGGTCGATGCCGTCGGGGCCGTCCATCATGTCCTGGCCGACGCCGGTGAGGGTGATCGCCGCGAGGTCGGCCGTGTCGTCGTACCCGTCGCCCTCGGAGATCGCGGCGAGCCGGGCGGAGGTGTCCATGAAGGCCGGATCGACCCGGTGCACCGCCCGGTAGAGCGGAAGGGCCGCCGCCGAGCGTCCGGTGCCCTCGTGCGCCCGCGCCAGCCAGTAGCGCAGCTCCTTGCGCTGCGGCTGCTCGCTGCGGCAGCGCATCAGGGCGGACGACAGGAGCGGCTCGGCCTGCCCGTACATCTCCAGGCGCACCCGCGCCATACCGCCGAAGAGGCCGGCCTCGATGCCCAGCATCGGATCGTCGATCAGCGGGTCCGTGTGCCGGACCAACTGCTCCCAGTCCTTGACGAGATAGGCCCGGCAGGCGTGCAGGAAGCGCACCTGCGGATCGGTGTCCACCGGCGGCAGGCCCGCCAACGCCCGGTCCAGCTCCGGGACATGACGTCCGTCGAGCCAGTGCGAGGCGTGCGCGAGCAGCAGATCGCGCGGCGATTCGAGCACCGGCTGCACCCACCAGCCCAGCCAGTACCAGGAGTTGAGCGTGCGCCGATGGCGGGTGCGCTGTTCCCCGAAGCGCTCCCGGTGCCGGAACATCCGCAGTAGCGCGGTCGTCGTCTCGATGCGCAGCGCGTGCAGCCCCAGCCAGCCGTCGGCCATCCCCGGATCCATCCGGACCGCGGCGCGGAACTCCTCCTCCGCCTGTGGATAGGCCCCCATCGTGTACGCGTCCACACCTCGCAGCCAGGCGAGGTCGGCCGGGGCCTCGGGGCCCTGCGTGCCGAAGTCCATCACGTCCCCCACAAACCGTGCCCCCGTTGATCGCCGGGCGGGCCGGTGCCCGTCGGCAGTCTTCGTCGAACCGCTGTGCCGCGGACGGGAGTTGCGTTCGGTGCGGAGAGCAGCCGTCCGAAGGTCGTACCGAGAGGCATCGTACCTGCGGGGCAGTGCCGGGCCGAAGGGTGCGTCACGTCGGGTTCTTCGAGGTGGGAGCAGATGGGGCGCACTCCGCTCGGTGACCGAGGGTGAGCGAATCACGCCTCGGAGCGTCCGGAAAACGGTTGAGGGCAGAACGAAGCCCCCGATCACGGGGGAACAACCGGGGGCTTCGCGTCTGCGGGGCGGCCTCGAACGGCCGCACATTCAGAACGTAAGTCCTGTACGGCCCCTCGGTCAAGCCGAGTTGGGGCACTCAGGCAACTTCTCGGACAGGGGTCTTCACAAGTTCAGCACACAGGCGCTGGGCCGTCACGGTGTGTGATGGCGGGGCTTGCCGCTGAGGTCGCAGCAGGCCCCGGAAGCACCTCGTATCCCTCTGAACACTGTCGCACCAGAAGATCCGCGAAAGATCGTGAAGGGTCCTCGGTGAAGTGCCGGCGCTCGGCGCGGACCCACCCTTCCCAGAACTCGCTCTGTGCCGAACCGTCCCGCCGCTGCCCACGTGCCCAGGCGTCCTCAACAGGCACATCCATCCACAGCAGCCGCACCAGTCGCGGCCGCAGCACCCGGCGTCCGGCGCCGACCCCCTCGACGAGGATCACGGGCGCGGGCGGCAGGGCACGGGCCGGTCCGAAGTCGCGGCCATGCCAGTCGTATGGCCGGTAATGAGCGGTCTCCCCGCGGCTCAGCGGCTCGACGACCTCCCGCAGCAGCCGCCCGGTCCAGGCGAAGAGCTCCTCGTGCGTGGCGATGTCGTCCAAGTGCAGCACGGGTGCGCCGCCCAGCGCCTCGGCCAGCCGTCCGGCGAACGTGGTCTTTCCGGACCCCGCGTGCCCGTCTACGCCGACGAGCCGCACGGGGCCGCAGGAGGGCGGCAGCCGGTGCAGGCGGGAGGCGAGGGCGTGGAGGTGGATGAGGAATCCCCGGGTGTGGTGCGATGCGTACCTGGTCCGGGGACCACTTTACTGAGGAGCCCAGCTGCGCCAGGGGCGCCGCGTGCCTGGTCGTGCCACCGCTCCTGACCGATATTGCCGCCCGCCGCGAAGCCCGAGATGCTGGCAGAAGCCGTGGTCGGGATCCATAGTTGGCGCACACCCGAACCGGCGCACACCCACGCGTTGGACTCGCCCGTTCCGGACACCTGGGGGCCACCCACCCATGACCAGAGCTGAACAGCCGTCCCGCAGATCCCTGCTGGCCGTGGCGGTGACCGCGGCCGCGGCGGGCGCCTCGAGTCCGGCGGCCACCGCCGACTCGGCGGCCCGCCCCGCGAAAGCCCCGATGACAGCCCCGTCGAAAGCTGCTTCCGGCCTCATGGACAACCGTGCCTGGACCTCGTACGCCGACTGGAGCGGCGGTACCGCGGAGGGCACCCGGGCCGTCGCGGGGGACCGCCCGGGCCTGGTGCTCGGGACCCCTGAGGGCCGTACCGACTACCGGGACCCGCACACCGGCAGGACCGCCACCTGGGAGTACGCGCGCTGGACCTCGCCCGTCCACCGCCTCGCCGTCCCCTCGACGGAGGTCATCGCCTCCTGGAACGCGCGGACTCCGGCGGGCACCTGGCTCCAGGTCGACCTGAAGGGCACCTACTCCGACGGCACGAGCACGCCCTGGTACGTGATGGGCCGCTGGGCCGCCGGTGACCAGGACATCAGGCGGACCTCGGTGGACGACCAGGGCGACGGGAAGAGCGGCGTCCGGACGGACACCTTCTCGATCGGCGACCCGGCCTCGGGCCTGCGCCTGGTGTCGTACCGGCTGCGGCTGACGCTGTACCGCAAGCCCGGGGCCGAGGTCACGCCGACCGTGTGGCGGCTCGGCGCGCTGGGCTCGGACGTCCCGGACCGCTTCACCGTGCCGGCCTCGACGCCCGGGCTCGCGCGGGAGCTGACGGTGCCGCGCTACTCGCAGGAGATCCATGCGGGCCAGTACCCCGAGTACGACAACGGTGGCGAGGCCTGGTGCAGCCCCACCTCCTCCCAGATGATCATCGAGTACTGGGGGCGGCGGCCCACGGCCGAGGACCTGGCGTGGGTCGATCCGGAATACGCGGATCCGCAGGTGTGTCATGCCGCCCGGCACACCTTCGACCACCAGTACGCGGGCTGCGGCAACTGGCCGTTCAACGCCGCCTACGCCGCGACGTACAAGGACCTCCAGGGCGTGGTGACGCGGCTCGGTTCGCTCGCCGACCTGGAAACGCTGATCGCGGCCGGTGTTCCGGTCATCACGTCCCAGTCGTTCCTCAAGGGGGAGCTGACCGGGGCGGGCTACGGCACGGCGGGGCATCTGATGACGGTCATCGGCTTCACCGCCGACGGCGACGTGATCGCCAACGACCCGGCCTCGCCCAGCAACAGCGCGGTGCGGCGGGTGTACCGGCGGCGCGAGTTTGAGAACATCTGGCTCCGTACCAAGAGGTACAACGCCGCCGGGAAGGTCGTCTCCGGTACCGGCGGGGTCTGCTACCTCTACTTCCCGGCGCACCCCACGGCCCGCCGGCGGGAGGCGCTGGCCGCGGTGGGCATTCGCTGAGCGTGGTGAAGGGCGGTCCCGCCGGATCTCCGGGGCCGCCCTTCACGCGTGACGAAGCTCTCCCCCGCAAAAGCCCGATCCGGTGGCAAGGTGGACAGACCGGTGGGGGGAGTCCACCGCACGCAAGACGAACGTGAGCGAGCCGCCATGACCACGACCACCGCCACCGCCGGACGTGTCCGGGCCCGCACCGGAGGCCCCAAGGACGACGGCCCGAAGATCGTCGAGCACATCGCGGGCTGGACCTTCGTGATGGTGCTCGCGATGCTCGTGACACAGCTCGGCCTGGTCTGACCCAGCAGGCCGCCAGTGCTGCTCTGCCATACTGCGGATGTCCCGCCCGCAGTTGGAGACCAGGTCAGGAATTGAGCAACAGTCAGCAGCGCGGCCTCGACCGCCCGGGGGCGCGCGGTACCGACCGTTCCTTAGCGCGCCGTGCCGAACTCATCGCCATCGGACGGAAGTTGTTCGCCGACACGTCCTACGACGCCCTGTCGATGGACGACATCGCGAAGCAGGCGCACGTCGCCAAGGGACTGATCTACTACTACTTCAGATCCAAGCGCGGCTACTACCTGGCGATCGTCGAGGACTCGGTGGCCGATCTGATCTCCCGGGCCGCCGGCGGTCTCGAACTGCCCCCCGAGGAACGGGTGCACCGCACCATCGACGGCTATCTGCGCTACGCCGAGCACAACCAGGCCGCGTACCGCACCATCATCAGCGGCGGCGTCGGCTTCGACGCCGAGGTGCAGGCCATCCGGGAGAACGTGCGGGAGACCATCGTCGAGACCATCGCCGAAGGGGCGTACGGACAACGGAAGATCGCGCCGCTGCCCCGCACGGCGCTGCTCGGCTGGCTGTGCAGCGTCGAGGGCGCCACCCTCGACTGGATCGACCACCACGGCCTCTCGCACGACCTCATGCGCGAGCTGCTGGTGAAGATGCTCGGCGGCACGTTGTGGGCCGTCGAGGAACTCGACGCCTCCTACCCGGCCCCGCGGCCTGCCCGCCGCGTCGAGCGGCCCGCCGGAGGGTCAGGGGACCTTGAGGTTCGGTGATTGCGCCGGCCTGGCGAAGGTGGGGCGCTCCACGTCACTGTCCGCTGAACGCCGCGCGCAGTGAGTAGCCGGGACTTTCTTGAAGTAAGCGGTCGTTAACTGGTGACTCGATGCCTCCGATCGGGCATACTCACAGCGCACAGCCGCTGATCAGCGGCTTCCGTGACCCGGAAGCGCGAGCATCGGCAGTGTCCAGTGAGACCAGGCGGGGCAGCCCCACCCAGGTGTGCGTTCGCCGATGTGCCCGACAGGGAGGAGAGCGTCGCCATGCCCGACCGCGCCCCGCAGCCGGTGGACCGGCAACTGCCCACGGACGAGGCCCGGGATCTGATCTCGCTCGTCCGCGACATCGCGCAGCGCGAGATCGTCCCGAAGGCGGCCGAGGAGGAGGACGCCGGGCACTTCCCCCGCGAAGTCTTCGCCCTGCTCTCGGAGTCGGGGCTGCTCGGTCTTCCGTACGACTCCGAGTACGGCGGGGGAGACCAGCCGTACGAGATCTACCTCCAGGTCCTCGAAGAACTCGCCGCGGCCCGCCTCACCGTCGGTCTCGGCGTCAGCGTGCACTCGCTGTCCTGTCACGCCCTGGCCAACTACGGCACCAAGGAACAGCAGGTCGAGCACCTGCCGGCGATGCTCGGCGGCGGCCTGCTCGGCGCCTACTGCCTCTCCGAGCCGGCATCCGGATCCGATGCCGCCAGCCTGCGTACGAAGGCGGTCCGGGACGGCGACGGCGGCTGGGTGATCACGGGGACCAAGGCGTGGATCACACACGGCGGAGTCGCCGACTTCTACACCGTGCTGGCGCGCACCGGCGGCGAGGGCGCGCGCGGCATCTCGGCGTTCCTGGTGCCCGGCGACGCCGAGGGGCTGAGCGCCGCGCTGCCGGAGAAGAAGATGGGCATGAAGGGCTCGCCCACCGCGCAGGTCCACTTCGACGGGGTGCGGATCTCCGACGACCGGCGCATCGGCGAGGAGGGCCAGGGTTTCGCGATCGCCCTGTCCGCGCTCGACTCCGGGCGGCTCGGCATCGCGGCCTGCGCGATCGGCGTGGCCCAGGCGGCGCTCGACGAGGCGGTCGCGTACGCCACCGGGCGCGAGCAGTTCGGCCGGCGGATCGCCGACTTCCAGGGCCTGCGCTTCATGCTCGCGGACATGGCGACGCAGATCGAGGCGGGCCGGGCGCTCTACCTCGCCGCGGCGCGGCTGCGGGACGCGGGGCGGCCGTTCGCCAAGCAGGCGGCCATGGCGAAACTGCTGTGCACCGACGCGGCGATGAAGGTCACCACGGACGCGGTCCAGGTGCTCGGCGGGTACGGCTACACCGCGGACTTCCCCGTCGAGCGCCTCATGCGCGAGGCCAAGGTGCTGCAGATCGTCGAGGGCACCAACCAGATCCAGCGGATGGTCATCGCCCGTCATCTCGCGGGTCCCGAAACCCGTTGAACTGCCCGTACCCGTACAGGGCCGAGGGCGCCGCGAGCCGGACCCACTCCGGGTCGTGGCGGCCCGGCAGGGTCCGGCCCCGGTCGGCCCACGTACGGACCATGGCGCGGTAGATGGGGGGATCCAGGGGCTGCTGAGCTCCGTGGGACCCTTGCGTCCACTGGGTCTCCTGTGACACCTGGGAAACCGATTCTGCGGACGCGGGAAGAAGGATCCGGTGGCGTCGGCCCGTCTCTGCATAGGTGGGGGTCATACCGGGGCCAACGCGTCCGCACGCGGACAGGTCACCGGGTCGGCGAATCGCCCGTGAGTTCGCGACGGGCCCGTACGGGGGGCGCCTCAGGCGCCGGCCGAGGTGTCCAGGACCCTGGCCTCGGCACCCCTTCTGACGTACCGTCAACTCCGCCGCCGGGGGCCGCACCCCTCCGGGCGACGTCAACTGCCGTGCGCCGCTCGCCCGGGAGGCAGCCCGTGCCCGACGACCGCCCTGTAGCACTCGACGAGTACCCCGTGCACCAGGTCCCCCTCTCGATGAAGCATGTGGCGACGGGGGACCGGAACGCGTACGACCGGTGCATCTTCCACGTCTTCGACCACCAGGGGCGGGCGTTGCTCATCCTGGGGCTCGGGGTGTACCCGAACGTCGGCGTGATCGACGCGTTCGCGACTGTGCGCCTGGGTGACACCCTGCACGCCGTACGGGCCTCGGACGCGCTGGACGACGACACCCGGATGAAGATGAACGTCGGCCCGCTCCGGATCCTCGTCGAGCGGCCGCTGAAGGACTTCGTCCTGGTGTGCGCGGCCGACCCCGACGACCCGGACGGACTCTCGTACGAGATCAACTGGGCGGCGGATTTCCCGGCGCTGTGGGAGCCGCATCACCTCCAACGCCGGGGCGCCCGCCTCACGTTGGAGGGCAGGCGCTTCGTCCAGGCGGGCCGGTGCGAGGGCTGGATCCGGGTCGCGGGGCAGGAGATACGGTTGTCCGCCGACGAGTGGACCGGCACCCGCGACCGCAGCTGGGGCACGCGCCCCCTGCCCGGCGAGGAGGGCGGCCGCCTTGCCGAGGAGCACCCGACCGAGGGCTTCCACTGGCTCTGGTGCCCCGTCCGCTTCGAGGACCGCTTCCTGATGGTCGTCACCCAGGAGGACGCCGACGGGTACCGGACCCTGAACGACGCGACGCTCGTCCGCGACGGGGAACGCGATCGCCAACTCGGCTGGCCCCAGGCCGAGATCACCTACCGCAGCGGCACTCGCCACCCGGAGCGAGCGGTCGTCCGTCTCGGCGATCTCCGCAAGCCGCTGGAACTCGGCGTCGAGATCCTCGCCTCCTCACCCCTCGCCGTCGGTGCCGGCTACCCGCCTGCCGACGACTGGCAGCACGGCACCTGGCGCGGCCGCGGCTGGACCGACCGCCGTACGTACGACCTGTCCGCCCCGGCCGCACACCCCCTCGCCGCCTACGGGGTGACCGACCACGCGGCACGCTTCACCCTCGACGGGCAGGTGGGGCACGGGATCTTCGAGCACGGTTCGTTCGGGCGGCACGACCCGAGCGGGTTCAGCGGCTTCGACTCCGTCGCGCCTTGAGGCAGCGGCGGGAGGAAGGGAGTGGGGATGGCGACGGCGCCCCGTCCGCGTACCACCACGCGTGACCCGGAGGAAGTCGCGCGGCGGCTGACCGCCTGGCTCGGCGCACGCCTGCCCGGCGCCGAAGCGGTCGACGTGCGCGTCCCCGAGTCCAACGGGCTGTCCAGCGAGACGCTGCTCTTCGGCATCGAACACCCCGAACCCCCGGTCCGCGCCTGCGCGTTGAGGCTCGCGGCGGACCCGGCGGCGTACACCGTCTTCCCGGTCTACGATCTGCCGCGCCAGTTCCGCACCATGCGCCTGGTGGCGGACCGTTCGGACCTTCCGGTGCCGCGCGTGCTGTGGCTGGAGGAGGATCCGGGACCGCTCGGGGCGCCCTTCTTCGTCATGGAACGCGTCGAAGGGCGTGTACCGCCGGACGTCATGCCCTACACGTACGAGGGGAACTGGCTGCACGCGGCGAGCGAGGCCGAGCGGGAGCGGCTGGAAGCCGCCTCGGTCGGACTGCTCGCCAGACTGCACGACCAAGTCCCGGTGCGTGAGGCGGGGTTCCTGACCGCGCCGGGCGACGGCAGTCCGCTGCGGCGTCATGTCGACGCCCAACACACCTACTACGAATGGGTGATTGACGGACTGTCACGCTCACCCCTCATCGAGGACGCCTTCGACCGCCTCGACGAGCTCTGGCCCCGCGACGAGGGCGAGACGGTGCTCAGCTGGGGCGACGCACGCATCGGGAACGTCATCTACGACGGCTTCGAACCCGCCGCCGTACTCGACTGGGAGATGGCGGCCCTGGCCCCGCGTGAGGTCGACCTCGGCTGGATGATCTACCTGCACCGCTTCTTCCAGGACCTCACGCTGAGCTTCGGCCAGCGCGGACTGCCCGGTTTCCTGCGCCGCGACCGCGTGGAGCGACGCTATGCCGAACTCACCGGCCACACGCCGCGGGACATGGACTTCCACATCCTGTACGCGGCTCTGCGGCACGCCGTCGTCATGCTGCGCGTCGCCTACCGGCAGGTGCACTTCGGTGAAACCGTCGTCCCGGCGGACCCGGACACGCTGATCCTGCACCACGACAGTCTGCGAGCCATGGTGCAGGGCGGTTACAGGGATTGAAGACCGCTCAGCGGGGACCGGGCTGAGTACGCGCCGCGTACCCGCTCAGGCGGCCTGGCCGCGCATCACCGGCACCTGCATGGGGCGCGAGCCGGGGCCACCGACGTGCGAGAAGGGCTGGGTCCGCCAGTCGAGCCCCTGAGGGAGCGTCAACAGCAGGGCGGTGTCCTGCTCCTGGGCCTCCAACGTCTCGTCGGCGGGCCGGGCCCCGGCCGCCGCGCGACCCGTACCGGCACAGACCGTGAGCCCGAACGGGTTCCACCGCGTCGCGCACAGCGCGTGCTCCGGCAGGACCTCCTCGTCGGCCAGCAGGGCGATGGGCTGTGTGCAGTCCGGGCAGATCACCCGGTACATCTCGAAGGTGTCGTACGCGTCGAACTCCTCGCCGTCCAGGGCGTCCGGTTCGACACCCTCCGGCTCGGGCTCGACAACAGGCTGCTGCCGCTTGGGTGCGGTGCGACCAGGGCGCTTCAGACTCTGCATGGGCTACTCCCCCTCAGGTGGGCCGACCAGGCGCTGCGGCCTCGACCACAGCAAGCACTTCCCGCCCCGTCTCGGCGGTAATCACGAGCGCATCACGGAACCGACCGGCGCCATGTGGCGTTCGTCACATGCCGCCCGCAGGTGCCCGAGCCGAGGGATTTGCCCCCGCGCGTCTCGCCGGGTCCTCCCGGCCACATCACAACCGGGTATGACCTGCGCCGCTGAGGTATCCGAGGGGATCAAGGGACCTGTAGGTTCTCCGCCATGGAGGAGCTGGACCGCCACATCGTGCAGCTGCTCGTCGAAGACGGGCGGATGAGTTACACCGATCTGGGCAAGGCCACGGGCCTGTCCACGTCGGCCGTGCACCAGCGGGTGCGCCGGCTGGAGCAGCGCGGCGTCATCCGCGGTTATGCCGCGGTCGTCGACGCGGAGGCCGTGGGGCTGCCCCTGACGGCCTTCATCTCGGTGAAACCGTTCGACCCCAGCGCCCCGGACGACATCGCGGAACGCCTGGCCGGCGTCCCGGAGATCGAGGCGTGCCACAGCGTGGCGGGGGACGAGAACTACATCCTCAAGGTCCGTGTCTCGACCCCGCACGAGCTGGAGGAACTCCTCGCGCGCCTGCGTTCGCTGGCGGGGGTCTCCACGCGGACGACAGTGGTCCTTTCGACGCCGTACGAGGCACGGCCGCCGAAGATCTGAGCCCGGCTTCCGCGCGGCCGAGCCGCGTGTTCCGGCCCCGCGCACGGGACCGGCGCGGCGGGGAGCGAGACTGTTCCCCATGAGTGAGAGCACCGCCACCCCCCGAACCGTGCTGCTGCGCGGCGGGGAAGTCCACAGCCCCGCCGACCCGTTCGCCACCGCGATGGTGGTGGAACGCGGGCAGGTCGCCTGGGTCGGCTCCGAAGGCGCGGCCGACGCGTTCGCGGAAGGCGTCGACGAGGTGGTGGATCTCGACGGGGCGCTGGTCACCCCGGCCTTCACCGACGCGCACGTGCACACCACGGCCACCGGCCTCGCCCTGACCGGCCTCGACCTCTCCGACGCCCGCACCCTCGGCGAGGCGCTGGCTCTCGTACGGGACTTCGCGGCCGCCCGTCCCGCCGACCGGGTACTGCTCGGCCACGGCTGGGACGCGTCCCGCTGGCCCGAACAGCGGCCGCCGCGACGGGACGAACTCGACGAGGCCACCGGCGGCCGCCCGCTCTACCTCAGCCGGATCGACGTCCATTCGGCCGTCGCCACCACGGCCCTGCTTGACCTGGCGCCCGGCGTACGCGAGGCGGCCGGCTTCCAGGACCGCGCTCCGCTCACCCGCGACGCCCACCACGCCGTACGCGCCGCCGCCTTCGCGGCCGTCACCCCCGAGCAGCGCACCGAGGCGCAACGCGCCGCCCTGAGGCACGCCGCCTCGCTCGGTATCGGGTCCGTCCACGAGTGCGCCGGTCCGGAGATCTCCTCCGAGGACGACTTCACCGGGCTCCTGCGGCTCGCGGCCGAGGAGGCTGGGCCCCGCGTCCTCGGCTACTGGGCCGAGCAGGATGTCCACAAGGCCCGCGAGCTGGGAGCGATCGGCGCCGCCGGCGACCTCTTCGTGGACGGCGCCCTCGGCTCGCACACGGCCTGTCTGCACGAGCCGTACGCCGACGCGGACCACGCCGGCACCGCCTACCTGGACGCCGAGGCCGTCGCCGCCCACGTGGTGGCCTGTACCGAGGCGGGCCTCCAGGCGGGCTTCCACGCCATCGGGGACGCCGCGGTGACCTCTGTGGTCGACGGAGTGCGCGCCGCCGCGGAGAAGGTCGGCCTGGCCCGCGTACGGGCCGCCCGGCACCGCGTCGAGCACGCCGAGATGCTCACCCCCGAGACGATCGCCGGTTTCGCCGAACTCGGCCTCACCGCGTCCGTCCAGCCCGCCTTCGACGCGCTGTGGGGCGGCGAGGACGGCATGTACGTCCAGCGCCTGGGCGGCGAACGGGCCCGTACGCTCAACCCCTTCGCCACCCTGCTGCGCACCGGCGTGCCGCTCGCCTTCGGCTCCGACAGCCCCGTCACCCCGCTGGACCCGTGGGGCACCGTCCGGGCCGCGGCCTTCCACCGGACACCCGAACACCGGATCTCCGTGCGCGCCGCGTTCACGGCGCACACGCGGGGCGGCTGGCGGGCGGTCGGACGCGACGACGCCGGTGTCCTGGTCCCGGGCGCACCCGCGGACTACGCCCTGTGGCGAACCGAGGAGCTCGTCGTGCAGGCCCCGGACGACCGGGTCGCCCGCTGGTCCACGGACCCCCGCTCCGGAACCCCCGGACTGCCCGACCTGACGCCCGGGTCGCCGCTCCCCGTCTGCCTGAGCACCGTGGTGGGCGGTCGGACCGTATTCGTACGGCCGGACGAGTGATGTCCCGGGGTGGCGCGGCGCCGATCACCGCCCGCCGCCCTGTCGCGCGACCTGCGTGTCCTCCCCGCTGACCAGGCGTTTGAGGGAAAGTTCGCAGGTCAAACGGCTGTTGACAGCGAGCGGCAGGTGGCCGGTAGGTTCGGCCGGGTCCACCACCGGACGTCCGGCCGGTGAACTTCCGCGCAGTCGCCGCAGCGCAGTTGGGTCAGGGGTGGTGTGCCGCACCGGCGCACCACAACTGGGAGCCAGGCCCAGCGCCCGCGCCACGGGGCGAGGGAACGTTCCGGCCGGATGGTGTGACCCGGGTGGGGCCCGGACGTCCAGTAGACAACGGCTTTCGGTCGACCCGCAGCCAGCGGGTCCCAGGTCGGCCCGAAGGGCGCCGGGCCCCGATCCGCAGTGATTCCCCCCTTCTTGGGGTTCTTGGGGCCGGTACGTTCCCCATCACCAGGGGCCCGAAGTGGGCGCCTCACCAGCGTGAAGAGCGGCGCTCGCTATGGTGGAGCCCCTGCACGGAAGTCTTAAGGGGAAGCTGTGAACGACGGCGGTGGGCGACAGTTCGGTCCGCTCGGCACGAGCCTGGTGATCATTCCGACCTACAACGAGGCGGAGAACATCAAGGCGATCGTCGGCCGGGTACGGGCCGCCGTGCCCGCGGCACACGTGCTGATCGCCGACGACAACAGTCCCGACGGCACGGGCAAGTTCGCCGACGAGCTGACCATCGAGGACGACCACGTCCACGTACTGCACCGCAAGGGCAAGGAGGGCCTCGGCGCCGCCTACCTCGCGGGCTTCCACTGGGGTCTGGAGCACGGGTACGGCGTCCTCGTCGAGATGGACGCCGACGGCTCGCACCAGCCCGAGGAGCTGCCCCGGCTGCTCACCGCGCTCAAGGGCGCCGACCTGGTCCTCGGCTCCCGGTGGATGCCGGGCGGGCGGGTGGTGAACTGGCCCAAGTCCCGGGAGTTCATCTCGCGCGGCGGCAGCCTGTACTCGCGCGTCCTGCTCGACGTGCCGATCCGCGACGTCACCGGTGGCTACCGGGCCTTCCGCCGCGAGACCATCGAAGGCCTCGGCCTGGACGAGGTCGCCTCGCAGGGCTACTGCTTCCAGGTCGACCTGGCACGGCGGGCTGTCAAGGCCGGCTATCACGTGGTCGAGGTGCCCATCACGTTCGTCGAGCGCGAGCTGGGGGACTCCAAGATGAGCCGCGACATCCTGGTGGAGGCCCTGTGGCGGGTGACCACGTGGGGTGTGGGGGAGCGGGCAGGCCGCATCCTGGGACGCAAACAGCCCTGACTCCGGCCCGGTCCAGGCCGGTTGCTGGTCCACGGCAGCCGCTGATCACCTGCTTATCCCGTACTGAGCCGCGCCCAGGCACACTGGACGTATGACGACAGGCGCTCCGACTCCGACGTACCCCGCCCGGCCGCGGCGCTCGCGGCTGCTCAGGTTCCTGCCGCTCGGTATCGCCGCGTGGCTGGTGCTGGAGATCTGGCTGCTGACCGTGGTGGGGGCCGCGGCGAGCGGCTTCACCGTGTTCCTGCTGCTGGTCGCCGGGTTCGTCCTCGGCTCCGTGGTCATCAAGCGGGCCGGACGCCGCGCCTTCCGCGTTCTGAGCGAGACGCTGCAACAGCAGCAGAGCGGGGTGCTGCCGCAGAGCGAGCGTGGCGCCGAGGGCAACGGCCTGCTGATGCTGGGCGGCCTCCTGCTGATGCTCCCGGGCCTGATCTCGGACGCGTTCGGCCTGCTCCTGCTCGTGCCGCCGATCCAGAAGGCCCTCAGCCGGTACGGAGAGCGCACTCTCGAACGCAAGATCCGCGAGGCCACACCGGGCACCCTCGGTGACGCCTTCCAGCAGGCCCGCATGCACCGCCCCGACGGCAAGGTCGTCCCGGGCGAGGTCATCCGCGACGACGCCCCCCAGAGCCGCCAGGAGGACACGGGCCCCCGCCCGCCCCTGACCGGCTGAGACCGATGAGCCAGTTAACCCGCGCCTCGCAAGCCGCGCCCCGAAAGGCGCGCCCCTAAGGGGCGCGGGGAACTGCGCGCCCAGCCACGACGAACCCGCACTCAAAATCCACTCGTACACGCACGTGACCCGGCTCAAAGAGAATGCGCACACCCCAATGACCGCGGGCACCGTACCCAAAAGGTACGGCGCCCGCGGTCATTGGCGTTGCGCTGTATGCCGCCCAACCCCCGGAGGGGCTACGCGGACTTGCGGCTGTCCCGCGGATGTACCGCGATGTTCATGGCTCCGGAGCGAAGCACGGCCAAACGCTCTTCGAGGACCTCTTCGAGCTCCTCCCGCGTACGCCGCTCCATCAGCATGTCCCAATGCGTACGCGCGGGCTTGGCCTTCTTCTCTTCAGGGCCGTCGCCGTCCACCAGGAGTGCCTGGGCCCCGCAGACCTTGCACTCCCACTCCGGCGGGATCTCCGCCTCCACCGAGAAGGGCATCTCAAAACGATGTCCCTTCTCGCATGCGTACTCCACGGCCTGGCGGGGAGCCAGGTCGATGCCGCGGTCCGTCTCGTAGCTGGTCACCACGAGGCGCGTGCCGCGAAGAGCTCGCTCACTCATGAATCGTGCCTCCCGGGCTTGTCGCCCACAGGACAGGTGTCGCTGTCGTCGTCATCAGGTCAACGTCCGGTCGGCGGTAAAGATTCCCGTTCCGGGTCATGCGTCGCCGTCGTAGCCGCCCTTGTTGTACCCACCCACGCCCGGTTTGTCACATCTGAGAGCAGATGTCACCCACCGTTTCGGCATCTTTGACGCGCAGTAACGGTACGCCTGGCAGGCCAAACGCGTACACTACCGGCCTTTGGCCCCGGGCGCTAAATCCTGTCCGGAAGAGGGTTGCCCGCGTCGCGCACCGCCTGCCGCACCGGAACCCGTGCGAGCAGCAGAAATCCCAGTACGAAGAAGACCACGAGCGAGATGATCGCGTCCCGATAACTTCCGGTCAGCTGGTATGTCAGGCCGAACAGAAGCGGGCCCAGCCAGCTCATGCCGCGGTCGCTCATCTCGTACGCCGAGAAGTACTCGGCCTCCTTGCCCGGCGGCACCAGATGCGAGAACAAGGACCGGGACAGCGCCTGGCTGCCGCCGAGGACGAGCCCGATGCCGGCGGCGAGCACGAAGAACCAGACGGGAGCGCCCGCGGGCAGGAAGTAACCGGCGCCCAGCGTGAGAGTCCAGGCGATCAGGGAACCGAGGATGGTCCGCTTGGCGCCGTAGATCCTGGCCAGCCGGCCCATCCCCAGGGCCCCAGCCACCGCGAGCAGCTGGACCAGCAGCACGGCGACGATCAGGGTCGACTGGCTGAGGCCCAGTTCCTCGGAGCCGTAGACGGAGGCCTGGGAGATGACCGTCTGGATGCCGTCGTTGTAGACGAGGTAGGCCAGCAGGAAGGAGAGCGTCAGGGGCTGGCGGCGCATGTCCCGCACGGTGGCGGCCAGCTGTCGCCAGCCGTGCACGGACGTCCCCGAAGGGGACGTCGTACGGCGGTCGCGCAGCCGCTTGAGCGGTACGAGCGTGAAGGCGCCCCACCAGACGCCCGCCGAGGCCAGGCAGATGCGGACCGCCGTGGCCTCCGACACGCCGAAGCTGTCATGCGCCGTGTAGAGGATCATGTTCGCCACCAGGACCAGCGCGCCGGCCGCGTAGCCGAAGGCCCAGCCCTTCGACGAGACGGCGTCGCGCTCCTCGGGCGGGGCGATCTGCGGCAGGTAGGAGTTGTAGAGCACCATCGAGACGGCCACTGAGGCGTTCGCCACAATCAGCAGGAAGCCGCCCAGCAGATAGCGGTCGCCGGCCAGGAAGAACATGCCGGTGGTGGCCGCGGCGCCGGTGTAGGCGGCGGCCGCGAGCAGTGGCTTCTTGCGGCCGGTGCGGTCGGCCGCCGCGCCCACCAGGGGCATCACGAGGACCGACAGGATCACGGACGCGGACACGGAGTACGCGAAGAAGGAACCGGCGCGGATCGGGATTCCGAGCGGGTGGACGAATCCGTCCGCGTCCGCCGCCGACTTGGCGACCGAGGTCAGATAGGGACCGAGGAACACGGTGAGCACGCTCGTCGAGTAGACGGAGCAGGCCCAGTCGTAGACGTACCAGCCGCGTTGTTCGTACCGCCGCTCGGCGGCGTCCTCGGCCGACCGTTCCCGCACGGTGTCGGTGCCCACCCGTGCCCTCGCTTCCCCGTAGCAGTCCCCGTACGCGGACGCCGCGCGGTGCGCCGGGCCGTCAGACCCAGGTGCCGCGGTCCTTCAGGACCCCGCGCAGCGTCTCGATGTGATCGGTCATGATGCCATCGACGCCCAGGTCGAGAAGCCGGTGCATCGCCTCGGGGTCGTTGACCGTCCACACGTGGACGTGCAGCCCGCGCGCGTGGGCGGCGCGCACGAAGCGGTGGTCGACCACCGGGACGCCCGACTGGGCTTCGGGCACCTGGGCGCAGACCGCCGAGCGGCGCAGTGCGGCGGGGATGCCCCAGGAGCGCAGCCGCAGCCCCAGTACGCCCCGGGTGCCGTAGGACGTGGCCAGACGGGGGCCGGCCAGTTGCTGGGCGCGGGCGACGCGCGCCTCGGAGAAGGAGCCGACGCAGATCCGGTCCCAGGCCTCGGTACGGCGGATCAGGTCGAGCAGGGGGTGGAGGGCGGGCTCCGCCTTCACGTCGACGTTCCAGCGGACGGTCGGGAACGTCTCGAGGAGTTCCTCGAAGAGGGGGACCGGTTCGGCGCCCGCCACGCGCGCGTGGCGTACGTCGTCCCAGGGGAGGTCCGCTATCCGGCCCACCCCGTCGGTCACCCGGTCCAGGGTCGCGTCGTGGAAGGCGACGAGTTTTCCGTCCACCGTTGCGTGTACATCGGTCTCGATGTACCGATAGCCCGCCTCGACCGCGCGCCGGAACTGGGCCACGGTGTTCTCCAGGCCGTCCGCGGCCCCGCCCCGGTGGGCGAAGGCGATCGGGCCGGGGTGGTCGAGGTAGGGGTGGCGTGTACGGCTGGTCACCCGCGCAGTATGGCCTGCTCGGTTGGCCCCGCGGCAACGACCGTGCTGCCGCTCGATGATGAGGAGGGGGCGGCAGGGACGGAGGGGACGGCGAAGAGGCGCAGGAACAGCTGGGCCAGCGGCCCGATGGCCAGCGCGTACAGGACCGTGCCCACGCCGACCGTGCCGCCGAGGGCGAAGCCGGTCGCCACGACGGCCAGTTCGATGGCCGTGCGTACCAGGCGGATCGAGCGGCCGGTGCGCCGGTGCAGACCGGTCATGAGGCCGTCGCGCGGGCCGGGACCGAAGGTGGCCGCGATGTAGAGGCCGGTCGCCGCGCCGTTGAGGAGGATGCCCGCCACCAGCAGGGGGATGCGGACGGCGAGGGTGTGCGTGTCGGGGATCAGGGCGAGGGTGCCGTCCATCGCGAGGCCGACCACGAAGACGTTGGAGACCGTGCCCAGGCCCGGACGCTGGCGCAGCGGGATCCACAGGAGCAGGACAGCCGCGCCCACGATGATCGACACCACGCCGATGGTCAGACCGGTCAGCTCGGCCAGGCCCTGGTCCAGGACGCTCCAGGGCGCCAGGCCCAGGTCCGCCTCCACGAGGAGGGCCACACTCGCGCCGTACAGCGCCAGGCCTGCGTACAGCTGAAGCAGTCTTCGGGTGAGGTGACCCGATGGCGACGGCGGTGACGGCGACGATGGCGGCGTGGACAAGGTGGCCCCCTGTGGTGGTAGTGGCCTTACCCGTGTCACTCTGTGGCTTGAGGAGAAACCTCTTCCATGGCCAATTCGGTGAAGGTGGACTGGAAATCATGGCGCAGTGGACTTCGGCGATAGGGGCCGCTCAGCTCGCCCGGCTGCTCACCTCCCAGCAGGAGCGACCGGCGGGGCCCGGCACACGCCGCCCGCCCGCCTATCGCGCCCTGGCCGACGGCATCCGGCTGCTCGTCCTCGAAGGGCGCGTCGCCGTCGCCGCGCGGCTGCCCGCCGAGCGCGAGCTGGCGCTCGCCCTCTCCGTCAGCCGCACCACCGTGGCGGCCGCCTACGAAGCGCTGCGCGCGGAAGGGTTCCTCGAGTCCCGCAGGGGAGCCGGCAGCTGGACCTCCGTACCGGCCGGGAACCCGCTTCCCGCGCGCGGCCTCGAACCGCTGCCGCCCGAGGCCCTCGGCTCGGTGATCGACCTCGGTACCGCGGCACTGCCCGCGCCCGAGCCCTGGCTCACCCGCGCCGTCCAGGGCGCGTTGGAGGAGCTGCCGCCGTACGCCCACACGCACGGCGACTATCCGGCGGGGCTGCCCGCGCTGCGCGAGATGCTCGCCGAGCGGTACACCGCGCGCGGTATCCCGACCATGCCCGAGCAGATCATGGTGACCACGGGCGCCATGGGCGCCATGGACGCCATCTGCCACCTCTTCGCCGGGCGCGGTGAGCGCATCGCCGTCGAGTCCCCGTCGTACGCCAACATCCTTCAGCTGATGCGCGAGGCCGGGGCCCGGCTGGTGCCCGTCGCCATGGCCGAGGGGCTCGCGGGCTGGGACATGGACCGCTGGCGGCAGGTGCTGCGCGACGCGGCGCCCCGGCTCGCGTACGTCGTCGCGGACTTCCACAACCCGACCGGCGCGCTGGCCGACGAGGACCAGCGGCGGCGGCTCGTCGACGCGGCACGGTCCGCCGGCACCGTGCTGGTGGTGGACGAGACCATGAGCGAGCTGCATCTGGACGAGGGGCTGGAACTGCCGCGCCCCGTCTGCGGGTTCGATCCGGCTGGGTCCACGGTCATCACGGTCGGCTCGGCCAGCAAGGCGTTCTGGGCGGGCATGCGGATCGGCTGGGTACGGGCCGCGCCCGACATCATCCGGAGCCTGGTCTCCGCGCGCGCGTACGCCGACCTCGGCACCCCCGTCGTGGAGCAGCTCGCCGTGAACTGGCTGCTCAGCACCGGGGGCTGGGAGCGGGCCGTGGACGTGCGGCGGAACCAGGCCAGGGAGAACCGCGACGCGCTGGTGACGGCCGTACGCCGGGAACTGCCGGACTGGGAGTTCGACGTGCCGCACGGCGGGCTCACCCTGTGGGTGCGTACGGGAGGTCTGTCCGGTTCCCGCGTCGCCGAGGCGGGCGAGCGGGTGGGCGTTCGCGTGCCGTCCGGGCCCCGCTTCGGGGTGGACGGAGCCTTCGAGGGCTATGTGCGGCTGCCGTTCACCGTCGGTGGCGCGGTGGCAGACGAGGCCGCGGCGCGCCTGGCCGCGGCGGCCCGGCTGGTGGAGACGGGGGCGAGCGGAGGGACGGAGTCGCCGCGCACGTTCGTCGCGTGAGGCGCCTGCCTGTCCATCGCGTAAGGCCCGCGCCTGCTCGTCGGGACGGCCTGCGCCCGTTCGCCGCGTGAGACCCGCTCCTGTTCGTCGTGTGGCGAGCAGCAGCGGGCCCCGCGTGAACCGACCCCGATGTTCGTCTGGTGCTGTCCCGTGCTCAGCCGTCCGCGGTGACGCCGATGGGACCGTCCGCGGTGGCCCGGACAGAGTTGTCCGGGGTGGCGCCGGCCGGGTCGTCCGCGGCGACGCCCACGGGCTCCTCCGTCGTGACTCCCACGGGCTCCGAGTCCGCCGGAGTCGTGCGTTCCGGCAGGAGGCCCAGGACCGCCTGACGGTGGTTCTCGCTCGTCGCCTCGTCGTACGGGTCCGGGGTCGCCGGGACCTGGAGGCGGTGGACCGGGCCCGCGCCCAGGCGGGCGTAGCCGCGGCCGGGAGGCATGCCGGGTGCCGGTGTCGTGTGCGGGGGAGCTCCGAGCACGGCCTCCAGCTGGTCCGCCGACGCCGGGCCGAGGACGGCACGCGCGCGCGTGTGCTGCCGTACCGCGTCGGTGAGGGACTCCATGCCGTCGAACTGCTCGGCCACCACCACCGTCACATGGGCCGCGCGGCCGTGGCGCAGCGGCACCTGGAGGAGAGCCTGCGGATCGTCGCGACCGTCGGCCGCCGCGAGGTGGCCGAGCACGGTCGGGCGGTCGAGGAGGAGCCAGAGGGGGCGCTTGGTGTCTTCCGGCGGGGCGTGGCCCGCCTGCCGGGCCCGGTTCGCGGAGATGAGGCGGCGCTCCGTCTCGTGCGCCGCCCACTCCAGACTGGCCAGCGCGCCGGTCAGACCGCACTCGACGGCCAGGACACCGTCGCGGCCCGTGAGACACGCGTACTCGCCCGTGCCCGCGCCCTCGACGATCAGCACGTCGCCGTGCTGGAGCGCCTGCAGCGCGATCGAGCGCAGCAGAGTGGTGGTGCCGCTGCCGGGCCCGCCGATCGCGAGCAGGTGCGGCTCGGTCGAACGCACGCCGGTGCGCCAGACGACCGGCGGGACGTCGCGCCGTTCCTCACCGAAGGCGAGCGGGAGCGTGCGCTGGACGCCGGCCGGGTCGGTGAAGCCGAGGACGGTCTCGCCCGGAGCCGTGACGAAGCGCTGGGCGGCGACATCGGTGGGAAGCGGCGGCAGGACCGTGACGGTGAGCTGGTTGCCCTCCTCGTCCCACTCGAAGCGGTACTCGCGCCCGCGGCCCGACTTCGCGTGCAGCAACTGCTCGATACGGGCCCGGGAGTCGGCCTCCCCGTCCGGGAAGTACGCGGGGTAGCGGACCGACAGATACGAGACGCGGCCGGTGTCGTCGAACTCGTACGACGCGAAGGCCTGCGCCCAGTCCCCGCCGTGCGCGTAGAGGGGCGCCGGGTCCTCGGGGACCGAGAAGTAGGGGACGAGCGCCTCGTAGAGCGACTTCAGACGCTTGGCCTGCGCCTCGTCGGGGCCCTCCGGCCGGGGCGGGGTGCGGTCCCGGCCCTGCCACGCGGCCGCCGCCATCAGGGCGATGACGGCGAGCAGCGGCCCGTACGGGACGAGGGCCACGGCCAGCACGACGGAGGCGATCAGGAAGAGCAGTGGCCCGCGCCGGTCCTTGGGGGTCTCCACCCACTTGCGCCGCCCGGCGGACGCCAGCACCCGCAGTCCACGAGTGATCGTGATCAGCGGGTGGAGGACGTCGGTGGCGCCGTCGGCGGCCGTCCGGGCCAGGTCCCGGCCGCGGGCGATCTGCGCGCTGCCGGTGCTCAGAATGCGGGGGAGAGGGCGCGGGGCCACTGCTGTCTCCT
Source organism: Streptomyces sp. NPDC050704 (assembly GCF_040654355.1). Taxonomy (NCBI): domain Bacteria; kingdom Bacillati; phylum Actinomycetota; class Actinomycetes; order Kitasatosporales; family Streptomycetaceae; genus Streptomyces; species Streptomyces sp. NPDC050704. Next base: position 111,442 of record NZ_JBFAHW010000007.1, read on the forward strand.
GAAGGTGCGTGCGGACGGTCTCGGAGTCAGAACTTGATCCCGCTGAGCATCCCGGCGAGGCTCGCGCCGCCGGCCGTGATGCTCGGGGCGATGGCCGTGCCCGCGAGGTAGAACCCGAAGAGCGCGCAGACCAGCGCGTGCGAGGCCTTGAGGCCGTCCTTGCGGAAGAAGAGGAAGACGATGATGCCGAGCAGGACTACGCCCGAGATGGAAAGGATCATGAGGATTCTCCTGGTCGATGGGGACAGTCACCATGAGTACTTCCAGGCTCACAGCATGTATCCATACGATAAAAGGTGCAACTGAGTGAAATTCCTCTTATTTCATCTCAATGGCCCTGCCGTGTTCGGTCGATCGGGCAGTCGCGCGACGGTTTGCCGGGTTCGTGGTGATCTTTGCCTCGGCTGGGACCGGTCATGTGCCCGCGAAGCCAGTACGCTGGCGAATCACTCGTACGGCCGCACCGCGCGCGGTCGTACGCCCCCGAGTCCCTTAGTCGTCACAGTGAGAGGCGGAACAGTGAGAGGCGGACCGGACGATGAGTGAAGCCCCCGACCCCGAGGTCGTGGAGCTGGCGACCAAGATCTTCGATCTGGCCCGGCAGGGTCAGGCCGAGGCGCTCGTGGCCTACGTCGACGCGGGCGTTCCGGCCAACCTCACCAATGACCGCGGCGACTCACTCCTGATGCTCGCCGCCTACCACGGCCACGCCGACGCCGTACGCGCCCTCCTGGAGCGCGGCGCCGAGGCCGACCGCATCAACGACCGAGGCCAGACTCCGCTCGCCGGAGCCGTCTTCAAGGGGGAGGACGCGGTCATCCGGGCCCTCCTCGACGCGGGTGCGGACCCCTCCTCGGGCACGCCCTCCGCCGTCGACACCGCCCGTATGTTCGGCAAGATCGAACTGCTCGAGCTGTTCGGCGCGCACTGAACACACCGCCCTGACCAGGCGGAACAACGATTTTGGGAGAGGCGGTACGGGGCCGCCGGAAATGCGGTCGCGGCAGCGAGAACCGCTGGGTCATCATGACGTCGTGATTCACGGACGCGATGGCTGGGCAGATGTTGCCGCACCGCGCGGACCGTGAAGCGGCCCGCACGGGCCACCGACGAGAGGCAGAGGAAGATGGTCTACAGCAAGCAGGAAACGGCGGGCGCCCCGACGTGTTGTCACGTGGCCAGGTAAAGCAGGATCCCCGGTTGCGTCGACGCTTGATGTGAGGCTGTTTCCCATGTTCGATCCGGTCATAGCGCCCAGCGGTACGCTGCTCGGCCTGCTGCAGAGGGGCCGCGGCGACGGCACGCTGCACGCGCTCACCGCACCGCGCGCCGAGGCGCTCGCGGCGCTCAACCACTGCGTGCTGCGCGACCCCCGCCACGACTGGCAGGTGGAGAACCGCTCCCTCTACTACGCACGTCTGTACCTCGATCTGAACGGTGAGCTCGACGACATCGAGGAGCACCTCTTCGAGGCCGAGGACGTGTTCGACACGGACGAGTCACGCACGGGCCTCGCGCTCGCCGTCCTCGGCCACCTCGCCTCGTACGGGCGGCGGGACGCGCTCGAACTGCTGAGGCGGTACGCCGCCGTCGGAGCCAACTGGGCCTGGGCCCTCGACGAACTGGCGCTGCGCGACGACGACACCGGACTGCGCGCCCTCGCCGAACCCGTCCTCGCCCGGTTCCCGGCCGATCCCGAGGGCGAGGCCGAACTGGCCGCCATCGTGCGGGACTCCTTCGAACCCCGGCCCTGGCGGCTGTGGGCCGACGATCCCCGCGAATCCGTCGCCACGCGCGTGCGTGCCGCTCAGGAAGTCGGCTCCTTCGACCGATGGCAACGGCAGATGCGACCGACCGGGCCCCGCCCGGGCTGGAGCGTGCGGGCCGTCTTCGAGTGGGCCCAGCAGGGCATCGAACGCGGAGCCGCACTCCATGTCCCGGCCGCGCGCTGCCTCACGGCCGTCGCCGGACCCGAGGACCGCCCGGAGATCGTCGAGGCCGCCCGCAGCGGAGACGACGGCGCACGCTGCACAGCCCTGCGCTATCTCGCCGACAGCCAGGATCCCGACGTACTGGATCTGATCGAGGCCGCTCAGGCCGCCGGCTCGCGGCTCGTCGTGGACGCCGCCGTGGACGCCTTCGAGCGGATGCGGAGCGTCGCCGCCGTGCAGCGGGCGCGAAGTTGGGTCCATCGGCCCGACGCGCTCGGAGAGTCCGCCGGGCGGGTGCTCGCCTGCCGGGGCGGTGCGCAGGACAGCGAACTCGTCCTCGGCGCGCTGCGCGAAGCCGTACGGGGCGAAGGGCCCGACGCGCCGACCCTGTGGACGCTCGTCGACGGTGCCGGACGGCTCGGCATCGCCTGCGCGGCTCCCGTGCTGCGGCACGTCTACCGGGAGACCGCCTCGTCCCATCTGCGCGGGCGCGCGGCCCGTGCGCTGGCCGCCACCGATCCCTCCTTTCCCGCCGGATTCGCCGTGGAGTGCCTGTGGGACTGCGAGGAGTCGACCCGCGAGGTGGCCGCGCGGCACGCCGAGACCGGTGACGCCCGGGTCGTCGACCAGCTCCGGCGGCTCGCCGCCGATCCGGCCGAGGAGGCCGAGGTACAGACCGCGGTACGCAGCCGCATCGGACCGGACGCGTCCGCCGTGTGAGACCGCTGTACGGGACGGCTGGGTGAGACCGCCGTGCGAGTCCCGGTGTGAGCGTTTCGTCGCCGGCCCGTATCCCGTTGGTACGGGCCCGGACGCCGGGGCGTGACCGGGTCGTGACGCGGGAGCCCGCGGAGCGCAACGCTCATGGGACGTTCCTCGTCCGGAAAGATCCACGTTGACGTGGCCACGTCCAGTGCGACGACAACACGGGTATGCGTGTCGTCATCGTCACCGAGTCCTTTCCCCCTGATGTGAACGGCGTGGCCCACTGCGCTTTCCAGACCGCCCGGCACCTCGTCGAGCGCGGTCACGCCCCCATCGTCGTCGCCCCGGCCACCGCCGCCGGGAGCGGGCCCGACGCTCTCGCGCCGTGCCCCGTCGTCCGAGTCCCCTCCCTACCGCTCCCCGGTTATCCCCAGGTCCGCGTCGCACTCCCCAGCCGACGCGTCGCCGCCGCGATCACCGAACACCGCGCCGACCTCGTCCACCTGGCCAGCCCCTTCGTCCTCGGCGTCCGCGGCATGTCCGCCGCCGCCCGGCTCGGTATCCCCGCCGTGGCCGTCTACCAGACCGACCTCGCCGGATACGCCCGTACGTACATGGGCACGGGCGAGGCCGCCGCCTGGCGCCGCATCCGCTCCGTCCACGCCGCCGCCGATCGCACACTCGCCCCGTCCAGCGCCGCTCTGCACGACCTGGAGGCACACGGTGTGCCCCGGGTGCGACTGTGGCAGCGCGGCGTCGACACCGTCCGTTTCCGACCGGAACACCGCGACGACGCCCTGCGGCGTGAACTCGCCCCGAACGGCGAGCTGATCGTCGGCTACGTGGGCCGGCTCGCCCCCGAGAAGCAGATCGAGCTCCTCGCCGGCGCCTGCGCACTGGACGGCGTACGGGTCGTCGTCGTGGGCGACGGGCCGAGTCAGGCCAGCCTGACGCAGTCGCTACCGGGAGCCGTCTTCCTGGGCCGTCGCACCGGCGACGAACTCGCCCGGATCTTCGCCTCGTTGGACGTCTTCGTGCACACCGGGCCCTTCGAGACCTTCTGCCAGACCGTCCAGGAGGCGATGGCCAGCGGCGTCCCGGTCGTCGCCCCCGCCGCGGGCGGGCCCCTCGACCTGGTGGCCCACGGGCGCACCGGCCTGCTCGTCCCGCCGCGGGACGAGCGAGCCGTACGCGACGCGGTGTGGTCCCTCGCAGCCGATCCCGCGCTGCGGGCCGCGTACGGGGCCACCGCGCGCCGTACCGTCGAAGGCCGCACCTGGGCCGCCGTCGGCGACCAGCTCATCGGGCACTACGCCGACGTGCTCGCCGGCCGGGCGGTGGTCGCGGCATGAGCGGCTCCCTGCGGATCGTCCGGCTCGCCAACTTCGTCGCACCCACCTCGGGCGGGCTGCGGACCGCGCTGCGCGAGCTGGGCACCGGCTACCGGACGGCCGGCCACGAGCCCGTCCTGATCGTGCCCGGAGAGCGCCCCTCGGACCGCGACACCGACCAGGGGCGGGTGATCACCCTGCCGGGCCCGCTGCTGCCCGGCACCGGCGGCTACCGGGTCCTCACCGACAAGCCTCGGGTGGCACGCCTCCTGGACGCACTCGAACCCGACCGGCTGGAGGTCTCGGACCGTACGACGCTGCGCTGGACCGGCGTCTGGGCGCGGCGGGCCCGGGTGCCCGCCGTGATGGTCTCCCACGAGACCGCCGACGGGGTGCTGCGCACCTGGGGGGTGCCGGACGGCATGGCCCGGCGCGCCTCGGACGCCCTCAACCTCCGTACCGCGCACCACTACGCGCGGGTCGTGTGCACCACCGAGTACGCGGAGCGCGAGTTCGTCCGCATCGGCGCACGCAATGTCGTACGCGCCCCGCTGGGCGTCGACCTGGAAGGCCGGCATCCCGCGCTGCGCGACCCGGGGCTGCGCGCCCGGCACGCGCGCGTGGACGAGGTGCTCCTGGTGATGTGCTCCCGGCTGTCCGTCGAGAAGCGGCCCGGCACGGCGCTGGACGCCCTGGAGGCGCTGCTGCGGCGCGGGCAGCGCGCGGTGCTCGTCGTGGCCGGGGACGGGCCGCTGCGCCCGCGGCTCGAACAGCGGGCGCGTGAGCGGCGGTTGCCCGTGACCTTCCTCGGACACGTCGCCGACCGCTCACTGCTGTCCGGGCTCCAGGCCTCCGCCGACGTGTGTCTGGCTCCCGGGCCCGCCGAGACCTTCGGACTCGCCGCCCTGGAGGCCATGGCCTGCGGCACGCCCGTCGTCGCCAGCGCCTCCTCCGCCCTCCCGGAGGTCATCGGCTCCGCCGGAGCCACCGCCGCGGACAACGGAGAGTCCTTCGCGGACGCGGTACGGCTGCTGCTTGACCGTCCCGAGAGCGAGCGGCGGGAGGCCGCACGCGCGCGTGCGGCCTGTTTCGGCTGGCCGGCCGCCGTCGAGGCGTTCCTCACGGCGCACGACGCGGACGTCCGGGTGGAGCGGCCCGGACCGACCGCGGCCGCGCTCTCCGTGGCACGGGCTCGGGAGGGCGTCACATGAGACCGCTGCGGTTCGTGGCGCTGGGGGACTCCCTCACGGAAGGGGTGGGCGATCCCGTCGGCGACGGGTGGCGCGGCTGGGCCGCGCTGCTCGCCGACGGGCTGGCCCCGGCCGACGCCCCCGTGCAGTTCGTCAACTTCGCGGTCAGCGGCGCCCAGACGCGTGACGTCCTGGACCGCCAGACCCCGGCCGCGCTGGCCGTGCGGCCGGACATCGCCTCCGTCGTCGTCGGGGTCAACGACACCCTGAGGTGCACCTTCGACATCCACGCCGTGGCCGAACGCCTCGACACGGTCTACGGGGCGTTCACCGGACAGGGCGCGGTACTGGTCACCGCCTGCCTGCCCGATCCCGGGGCGATGCTGGGGCTGCCGGGGGCGCTGGCCCGGCCGCTCGCACGCCGTCAGCGCGCCGTGAACGCCGTCGTGCACGCGCTCTCCGAGCGGTACGGCGCGGTCCACCTGCACGCCTCGGAGGGGGCGTGGCTCACGGACCGCGCCATGTGGAGCGCGGACCGGCTGCACCCGGGCGAGCAGGGGCACCGGCAACTCGCCGTCCGCTGCCACGCGCTGCTCGCCGAAGCGGGCATCGCGACGGGTCCTGCGCCGTCGCCCGAGCCCGAGTTCCCCGTGCCCACCCGGCAGGCGAGCCTGTGGTGGCTGGCCACCGCCGGCACCGGGTGGGTGGCCCGCCGCTGCACCGACCTGCTGCCGCAACTCCTCACCCTCGCCGCCGACGAGGCCCGCCACCGCGCACGCGGCACCAGCGCCCGCCTCGACCTCAGCGCGTCCCACGCGGTGGCGTCGGCGCTGGCGGCCCTGTCGGTGGCGGAGCATCCGGAGGTTGCCTGACCGTCGGCGAGGGCCTCAACGGCGACGCACGGCCACGAACCGCACCGGTGTGCCCGGGGCGGCCTGGGCCGTGGCGGGGAGGTCGTCGGAGCGGACGACCGCGATCACCGGGTAGCCCCCGGTGGTCGGGTGGTCGGCCAGGAACACCACGGGCCTGCCGTCCGGGGGCACTTGGACGGCGCCGAGGACCATGCCCTCGCTGGGGAGTTCACCCCCGACCGCCCGCTCCAGGGCGGGGCCCTCCGTGCGCAGGCCGATGCGGTTGCTCGCAGAGGACACCCGGTACGTGTGCGTGGTGAGGGTGTGCACGGCCGCTGCCGTGAACCAGTCCTCGCGCGGGCCGAGCGTCACGCGCAGGACGAGTTCGGCCGGGGGGCGCGGCTGCGGGACGACGTCCACGCGCGCGTGGGGGCCGTTCGGCCTCCCCAGGGGAAGCACCGTTCCGTCCGTGAGGGGCGGCGGGCCCAGGCCCGACAGCAGGTCCGTCGACCGGCTGCCGAGCACCGGCTCGACGGCCACCCCGCCCGACACGCCCACGTAAGCGCGTACTCCGGAGACCGCCGTCCCCACGGACAGCAGCGCTCCGGCGGGCACGCGCACCGGTGCTCCCCAGGCGACCGGGCGGCCGTCCACGGATACCGGACAGGGGGCACCGCCGACGGCCACGGTGACCGCCGAACGCGGCCGCACCGCACAGCCGTTGAGCGTGGTCTCCAGGACGGCTGCCTCGGGCGGATTGCCGACGAGCCGGTTCACCAGGGCCGCCGCGGACGCGTCCAGCGCGCCGGAGCGCGGCACGCCCAGGTGCGCGTGACCGGGGCGCCCCTGGTCCTGCACGGTGGTCAGCGCCCCGGCCCGTACGACGACCAGCGCACGGTCCGTCATGCGGACGCCGCCGGGACGAAGCGGACCGGCGTGCCCGGCGACAGCAGCGCGGCCGGCACGCGCGCGTGGTCCCACAGCACCGCGTCCGTCGTGCCGATCAGCCGCCAGCCGCCCGGCGACGCCCGCGGGTACACGCCCGTGTACGGGCCCGCCAGGCCCACCGAACCTGCCGGGACTGTCGTACGGGGCGTCGCGTGCCGAGGCACGTCGTAGTGGGCCGGGAGCCCCGTCAGGTAGCCGAAGCCCGGAGCGAACCCGCAGAAGGCGACCCGGAACCCGGTCGCCGCGTGGATCCGCGCCACCTCCTCCGGGGACACGCCCCAGTGGGCGGCGACGTCCGCCAGATCGGGGCCGTCGTAGCGGATGGGGATCTCCACGGCCTCCTGCGCGCGCGAAGGCACCGGCGGCAACCGGGAGGCGGTCAGCCGGGCGGCCAGCCGGGCGGGCTCGTCGAGACCGTCCAGCAGGACCGTACGGGCCGCGGGCACGATCTCGCGCGCGGAGAGGGAGCCCTCCGCGCGGCGGCGCAGCAGGTCGGCGTGCAGGGCCTGGGCCTCCTCGTCCGTGGACACCTCGACGAGCAGGGCCCGGTCGCCGACCCGAAGTGCCCTCATACGAAGGCCTCCACGCGCACACCCGACTCCTCAAGGCGCGCCCGCACCCGGCGGGCCAGGTCCACCGCGCCGGGCGTGTCGCCGTGCAGGCACAAGGAGCGGGCGCTCACCGTGATCTCGCGCCCGGAACGGGACGTGACCACGCCGGAGCGGGCGAGGGCCAGGGAGCGTTCCACGACGTCCGCGGGATCGGTGAGTACCGCGCCCTCCTGGCCGCGCGGCACGAGCGTGCCCTCCTCGGTGTAGGCGCGGTCCGCGAACGCCTCGGTGACGACCGGGAGTCCGGCCTTCTCAGCCATGTCGAGGAGGCGCGAGCCGGGCAGCCCGAGGACCGGGAGCGAGGGGTCCGCGAGGAGCACGCCGTCGACCACCGCCCCGGCCTGCTCCTCGTCGTGCACGACGCGGTTGTAGAGCGCGCCGTGCGGTTTGACGTACGACACGCGCGTGCCCGCCGCACGCGCGAAGACCTCCAGGGCGCCTATCTGGTAGGCCACTTCGGCCGCCAGTTCGTAGGGCGGCACGTCCATCGCGCGCCGCCCGAAGCCCGCCAGGTCCCGGTAGGAGACCTGGGCGCCGATCCGTACGCCGCGCTCCGCCGCCAGCCCGCACACCCGCCGCATGGTGGCCGCGTCCCCGGCGTGGAAGCCGCAGGCCACGTTGGCGCTGGTGACGACGGACAGCAGCTGTTCGTCGTCGGTCAGGCGCCAGCGGCCGAAGCCCTCGCCCAGGTCGGCGTTGAGATCGATCGAGGTCATGGAGTGTTCGTTCCTCCGGTCAGGCGACGCGGTACTGCTCGTCGCGGGCGTCGGTGATGAACATCTGGCCCGGTGCGTGGGTGATCGCGAACGGCGGGCGCGAGGCCATCACCGCGGCCTGCGGTGTCACACCGCAGGCCCAGAACACCGGGATGTCGTCCTCCTCGGCGTCCACCGGATCGCCGAAGTCGGGGCGTGCGAGGTCCTCGATGCCGAGTCCGCCCGGGTCGCCGCAGTACACCGGGCTGCCGTGCACCGCGGGCAGCAGGCTGGTCTCCCGGATCGCCGCGGGCAGGTGCTCGGGCGGCACCGGGCGCATCGACACCACCATGGGGCCGTGCAGCCGCCCCGCCGGACGGCACTCACGGCTGGTCACGTACATGGAGACGTTGCGCCCCTGCTCGATGTGGCGCATCGGCACGCCCGCCTGGGTCAGCGCCCACTCGAAGGTGAAGCTGCACCCGATGAGGAACGAGACCAGATCGTCGCGCCAGTGGCCCACCACGTCCGTGGGCTCCGCCACCAACTCGCCGTGCTCCCACACCCGGTAGCGCGGGAGATCGGTGCGCAGATCGGCGCCGGGGGCCAGGACGGTCGTCCAGGAACCGGCGTCGGTGACGTCGAGCACCGGGCAGGGCTTCGGGTTGCGCTGGCAGAACAGCAGCATGTCGTACGCCCAGTCGGCGGGCACCGAGATCAGGTTGGCCTGGGTGTGGGCCGCCGCGCAGCCCGCGGTGGCGCCGGACAGACCCGAACGGAAGCGTGCGCGGGCCTCTGCCGGGCTCCACGCGTGCGCGTGCGCGTGGTCGTCGAGGAGGTTCACGGTGCGGTGCTGTGTACTCGATGTGCTCGATGGCCAGTTCACACGAGCTCCTTCCCACGGGTCTCCGGCAGGCCGATCAGGGCCAGTGCCGCGAGACCGTATCCGATCGCGCCGAAGACCAGCGCGCCCCCGACGCCCCAGCTGTCGGCCAGGAAGCCGACCAGCGTCGGGAAGACCGCGCCCACGGCACGGCCGGTGTTGTACGTGAAGCCCTGCCCCGTGCCGCGCACCGCCGTCGGGTACAGCTCGCTGAGGAACGAGCCGAAGCCGCTGAAGATCGCCGACATACAGAAGCCGAGCGGGAAACCGAGCACGAGGACAAGGGTGTTGGCGCCGCTCGGGATGTTCGCGTAGGCCAGGATGCAGATCGCCGAGAGGACCGCGAAGAGCAGGATGTTGCGTTTGCGGCCCAGCCTGTCGGTGAGATAGCCGCCGGTCAGGTAGCCGAGGAAGGCCCCGGAGATCAGGAACGTCAGGTAGCCGCCGGTGCCGACGACGGACAGCCCGCGGTCCGTCTTCAGGTACGTGGGGACCCATGTGGCCAGCGTGTAGTAGCCGCCCTGGACGCCCGTGGAGAGCAGGACCGCGAAGACCGTGGTGCGCAGGAGGCCGGGCGAGTCCGCCGTGGCAGGCTTGAAGATGGCCGCGAACGAACCCTTCTGGGGGCTCTTCTTGCGGAGTTCGGCCGCTTCCGGGGCGTCGTGCACGTTGCGGCGCACCCAGATCACCAGTAGGGCCGGCAGCGCCCCGGTCCAGAACATCACGCGCCAGGCGACGTCGTCGTCCAGGAACTGGAAGACCATCGTGTAGACGATCACGGCGAGTCCCCAGCCGACGGCCCAGGAACTCTGGATCGCGCCGAGCGTACGGCCCCGGTGCTTGGGACTCGCGTACTCCGCGACCAGGATCGCGCCGACCGCCCACTCGCCGCCGAAACCGAGCCCCTGAAGAGCCCGGAAGACCAGCAGGGTCTCGTAGTTGGGCGCGAAACCGCAGGCCACGGTGAAGACCGCGTACGTGATGACGGTGATCATCAGCGCCTTGACGCGCCCGATCCGGTCCGCGATCACGCCCGCCGCGGCCCCACCGATCGCCGACACGACCAGCGTGACCGTCGTGAACAGCCCGGTCTGGCCGCTGTTGAGGCCGAAGTACGCCGCCAGGGCCACCATGCTCAGCGGCAGCGTGAAGTAGTCGTACGAGTCCAGGGCATAGCCGCCGAACGCGCCGCCGAAGGCCCGGCGACCGCGCGGACCGAGGGCCCGCAGCCAGGCGAACGCACCCTCGTCGGCGGTGGGTTCACCCGCTCCGGGGCGCGTTTCGGCGGGCAGGGCCTGCGGTGGAGGGGTCGTGCTCATGGGCACCTCGCAGTTGAGGGGACGGGAGGGTGCTTGCTGACTGAGCCGTGCCATGCGGAAGCCGTCGGCACCGGGGGAGCGGTCGGTGCCTGACTAGCAAGGTAGAGGATCGTTGAACGATCCCTCAATACCCATGTTGTTTCGTTCTTGTATCTGCGATTGAATTCAGGCGTGGCCGAACTGAACGGACTACTGCACGGACTGGCGGACGACCGCGCGCTGCTGGGCCGCACCAGCACCGCCGAGCGGGTCTCGGACATCCTCAGGAGCCGGATCGCCGAGGGGTACTTCCCGCCCGGCACGCGGCTGTCCGAGGACAGCATCGGCGGGGCGCTCGGCGTGTCCCGCAACACACTGCGCGAGGCGTTCCGGCTGCTCACGCACGAACGACTGCTGGTCCACGAGCTCAACCGGGGTGTCTTCGTAAGGGTCCTGAGCGTCGAGGACGTCGAGGACATCTACCGCACCCGCAGCCTCGTCGAAGGCGCCGTGGTACGCGGACTCGGCAAGCCGCCGTACGCCCTGGACGGGCTCGCCGAGGCTGTCGCGGACGGGCGGCGGGCGGCGGGCGGCAGTGACTGGAAAGGCCTGGGCACGGCGAACATCCACTTCCACCGCGAACTGGTCGCGCTCGCCGGCAGCGCCCGCACCGACGAACTGATGCGCAGCGTCTTCGCCGAACTGCGGCTCGCCTTCCACCTCGTGGACGACCCGAAGCGCCTGCACGAGCCGTACCTCGCCCGCAACGGCCAAATACTGCAAGCCCTCCAGGACGGCGACCGCGAGAAGGCCGAGAGCCTGCTGGCGGTGTACCTCGACGACTCCCGCAAGAGGGTCGTGGAGGTCTACGGCCGCAGAGTGGCAGAGGACGCCTGAGCTGAGGGGGCGCCCCCGAAGGGGCGCGGGGCTGTGACATTTGCGGCTCCGCCGCGTGGGCGCGACCAGCCACGGTCAACCCGCAGTCGACAAACAACCCGCAGCCATCCGGCGCCACCCGCGGAGCGCTTCGCGCCCGTTTGGGCCGTTGTCAGACCTAGCACCTAGTCTGTGCACCGTGACTTCGCCTGCATCGACGGACAGCGTTCCGCCCCAGCTCAGCGCGGGGCCGCGCCCCGCTCCGGGCCCGGCCGCCGACGAGGGACTGGCGCGGCGCCTGCGCGCGCTCGCCTGCACCGCGCCGCTGCACGACCTCGACGTGCGCAAGGCGAACCTCGCGGGTGAGTACTCGGTGTACGGGATGGCGGAGGTGGCCCTCGCCGCCATCGACCTCGTCACGCTGAACATGGACTTCGACACCGGCGCCGACCACGACCAGATAGTGGCCAGGCTCATTCCGCGCATCGCCGCCCAGGCCCCGCGCCGGCCGGTCGCCGAGCACGAGCGCGTCGCCCGCTGGGTCCTGGAGAACCTGATCAACGTCGGCAGTGTCGACCGCGGCTTCCGGGCCGTATACGGCACGTTCGCGCCCGACGGCTCCTATGTGCGCCGCGACTACGACTTCAAGCTGATCGAGGAGGTGCCCGGCTACGGGGGGAGCGTGTATCTCCGTACGACGGACGAGGCGGTCAACGTCCTCGTGGGCGCGCTCGACACCGACGTCACCAGTGCCCAGATCGCCGCCGAGGTCAAGCTGGAGGTGCTGATCAGCCGCGGCCGTCTCGCCGACGCGCAGCTCGCCGCCGAGCAGGCCCGCTACCGGACCGTGCAGTACTCGGAGACGCTGCGCAGGGCCCTGGACGCGACCCGGCGCAACGTACGGGCGGTGGACTGGCTGCAGGCCGTGCCCGACATGATCGCTGAGGCGCTCGACCACGTCGCCGACCGCTACCGGCACGAGAACGCGATCCTCACCAACATCCGCAAGGCGCGGGACGAGTCCGAGGACCCCGAGCAGAAGCGCCGGGCCGCCGAGCTCGTCGACATCGTCAAGGACTGCATCCGGCGTCACACGCAGTTGCAGTCCCGGCTTCTGGAGGCCGGGCCGCTGTTCCGCGCCGAGCAGGACCGGCAGGCGTTCGGGACGCCCATGACGACATCGGGGATCGACCTCTACGGGCATCTCGTCGCGCCGGTGCTGCCGCTGCCCGTCGAGCAGGCGCTGCGGGTGACGGACGCGTTCTTCGCGCGCGGGACGGGGCTGCGGACGCCGGTGTCCGTACGGGTCGGGGATCTCGTCGACATACTGCTGACGCCGCCGCTGGAGCGGGAGCATCTCGGGGCGGAGATGCCGGAACCGGATCTGATCGCCACGCCTGACGACAGCCGGTTCAGTGAGGAGCAGCTCGGGTGGGCCATGGAGCTGCTCGACCTGCCGTCCGACGCGCCTCGGCGGTTGTCGGGGCTGCTTGCCGACGCGCGTCGGCAGGATCCTGAACTGCCTTATCTGGTGGCGCTGTTGGCGGTGCACGCGGCCAGTCCGCCGGTGGGTACCGCGTATCGGCAGGGCGAGGAGAAGCTGTTGTTCGCGGTGGATGACGGGACCGAGCTGGACGATCCGGAATTCGGTGGGGCCGATCTCATTGTGGGGATGGCTCTGCTGGATGCGGTGGGGATGGCTGCGGGTCGTTCGGAGGCCGCGTGATGACCCACAGGCCGTCGGTTGGCTGCGGGCCGTCTGTGGCTGGTCGCGCCCACGCGGCGGAGCCGCAAATGTCACAGCCCCGCGCCCCTTATAGGGGCGCCCTTGTCCCCGTATCTCTGAACAAGGAGCCCTTGCTGTGACCGAGCCCGTTGAGTGGAGTGAGCCGGCGGCCGCCGCGCCGGTGGCTGCCGCCGCTGTCACGCCCGCTGACGCCGCTGATGCCGCGCGGCTTGTGGCGTTCGGGCTGCAGCCCAAGCTTCAGCCCGCGCGGGATCAGGAGTACGCCGAGTTGCTGCGCCGGTATCGCGAGGACCCGCCGTTCGCGCGGCTCGCCGACGCCGTGGCCGCCGGGCTCGGGCTCATCGTGCTGGAGGTGTCCTCGCGCGCGGGGATGGCGGTGACCGCCGCCGAGGACTCGGTGTTCGCCGTGCGCATGGGCGACTACGCGCGGCGGGCGTCCGCCGACTCGGGTGACCGGTTCCTGCACGGGCTCGCGCATCTCGCCGTCGCCGCCATGGCGTTCCCGCGGCCCGAGGACCTCGCCGACGACGGGTACATCGGGCGGGTGTCGGTCAACGGCGTGGACGCGTTCGTACGGCAGGCCTGCCGGCGGCTGGAGGAGCGGGCCGAGGAGACGGGCGAGAACAGCGACCCGGCGACCGACGCACCCGGCCTGGAGGCGGCCTGGCGGATCTGGGCGCGGCGCAGTTCCACCGGGGCGACCAAGGACGCGCGAAGACTGGCCGGTTCGACCACCGGCATCATCGGCAAGGCCGTCGCGTTCCTCACCGACTCCGGGTTCCTGCAGCGGACCGGGGACGACTCCGGGGGGACGTACCGCACGACGGCCCGCTACCAGCTCCAGGTCCGCGACATGGCGGGCAGCGCGGCCATGGCCGAGCTGCTGGAGCTGGGCATCGTGCCGGTCACCGACGGCACCGCGAGTCTGCTGCCCGCCGAGGACACCGACGACCTGGAGCTGGCGGCCGACGCCGGGCTGCCGTTCCACTCCTGACCCCCACCGACCGCAACCCCACCAACCACAATTCCACCGACCGCACCGACTTCCCCCACGACTACGAGAGTCCGCCGCCATGTACGAGCTGTCCCGGGTCCGCCTCTACTCCATCGGTCCTGCCGGTGCGCGCTACGCCGACACCGTGCTGGACCTGCGGGGTGTCGGCGAGCCCGTGCCCGACCCCGCGCCCACGCAGGCGGAGTTCTTCGCGGAGGAGCCCGTCGGGCCGCCGCGCCGCCCCGCGCCCGCCGGTGTGCTCTTCCTGGAGAACGGCGGCGGCAAGTCGGTCCTGCTCAAGCTGATCTTCTCCGTGATGCTGCCCGGTCACCGGAACACGCTCGGCGGCGCCAGCTCCGGCGTGCTGCGCAAGTTCCTGCTCGCGGACGACTGCGGACACGTGGCGCTGGAGTGGCAGCACACGCTGACCGGCGAGTGTGTCGTGGTCGGCAAGGTGTGCGAGTGGCGGGGGCGTCAGGTCTCCAACGACCCCCGGAAGTTCGCCGAGGCCTGGTACTCGTTCCGGCCAGGACCCGGGCTGAGCCTGGACAACCTGCCGGTCGCCGAGGCCACCGCCGTGCGGCCGTCGGCGGAGGGGGCTTCCGGCGCGCAGGGGCGGCGGCGCACGATGAAGGGCTTCCGGGACGCGCTCACCGAGGCGGGCAAGGCGTATCCGCACCTCGAAGTGCACTGGGAGGAGATCCACGACCGCTGGATCGAGCACCTCGGCGACCTGGGCCTCGACCCCGAACTCTTCCGCTACCAGCGCGAGATGAACGCCGACGAGGGAGAGGCAGCCGGTCTCTTCGCCGTCAAGAAGGACTCCGACTTCACCGACCTGCTGCTGCGCGCCGTCACCGACACCAGGGACACCGACGGGCTCGCCGACCTGGTGGGCGGGTTCGGCAACAAGCTGGGGCGGCGGGCCGAGCTGATCGCCGAGCGGGAGTTCACGGCCGGGTCCGTGGACCTGCTCGGCCGGATCGTCGAGGCGGCCGGCACCCGGTCCCGCGCGCGGGACATCCACGCGGCCGCCGAGCGGCGTACGCGCACGCTGGCCCGGCGGCTCTCGGCGCGGGCCGGGCAGGAGAGGGGGCGCACCGGCGACCTCGCCCAGCAGGTCACCGCCGCCGCGCACCGGGTCACCGAGGCCGAGGGCTCCAGGCAGCGCAGCGCGCTGATCGCGGCCGAACTCGCCTACCGGCACGCCTCGTTGGCGCTCGCCAACGCCGAGAAGGGCGCGGCCGCCCAGAAGCGCGAGCTCGCCGACGCGCGCACCCTGCACTCCGCGTGGCAGGCCGCCGAACTCGTGCTGCGGCACCGCGCCGCCGCCGACCGCTCCGCGCGGGTGTCCGACGCGATCCGTGAGGCCGAGCGGGACGCCGCGCCCGCGCTCGCCGCGCGCGCCCGGGCCGCCGTCGATCTCGTACGCGCTCTGCACGCCGCGGCCGAAGGGGCCGAGACGGTCGCCAACGAGGAGGAGGAGCGGTCCGCCGCGCTCCAGGAGGTCGGCGAGGCCGCCCACCGGGACGCCACGTCCGCCGCCACCGAGGCGCAGCGCGCCCGCAGCGAGATCGGCCATCTGCGCCAGCGCCTCGGCGAGGTCGAGCAGGAGACCGCCGAGGCGGTACGGGCCGGATGGCTCGACGACACCGCCCCGGACGCCGACCCGGCCCGCGCCGCGCTCGCCGCCAGCGACGCGGAGAAGGCCGCCGTCGCCGCCTGGGACACCGCACGCGAGGCGTCCCGCCGTACTACGGAGCACGCCCGCGAAGCGGCTTCCGCCGAGTCCCGCGCCGAACTCACGGCGGCCCGCGCGGCCGACGCCGCGTCGGCGGCCGAGCGCGCGTACGACGCGGAGCGTCGGACCGCCGAGTCGCTGGCGGGGGAGGAGCGGCTGGCCGAGCTGCTGAGCCTGCCGGGCGCCTCAGGCGGCGCGGCGGGCTCCGGGCGCCCAGGGATGCCGCGGCCGCGCCACGGCGTGGGCGGAGCGCAGGCCACGCGGGGCGGCTCTGCCGAGGGCGGCACGACCACCGGCGACGCGGGAGCGGACGGAGCCGGGCGGGGGCACGCGTCGGGCCGAGCTTCGGGTTCCGCCCCCGGCGGGGAGACCGGGCGCTCATCCGGCCGCGAGACGTCGGCCGCGCGCGGCGCCGACGCGGCGGGGGCCCGCCGAGCGGGCGGTGGCACGTCCGCCGATGCCTGGCCCGACGGTGAAGGCCCCCTGTCGGCCGAGGAGTTGGACCACTACGCCGACAACCTCAAGGAGCTCCTGGACGACGGAGTGGCGTCCGCCGAGCGGCAGCTCTTCGAGCTGCGGACCGCCGCGGCCGACGACGCCCGGATCCTCGGCGCGCTCGGCGACGGCGGGCTGCTGCCACCAGGACCCGACGTGCTGGCCACCGTGGCGTACCTGGGCGAGCACGGCATCCCCGCGCTCCCCGGCTGGCGCTATCTCGCCCAGGCCGTCGACCCCGTCGACCACGCGCGCGTGCTGGCCGCCAGGCCCGAGCTGGTCGACGGCGTGATCATCACGGATCCGGACACGCACGCACGGGCCCGGGAGGCCCTCGCCGACGCCGCGCTGCTGCCGCGCTCCGCCGTCGCCGTCGGTACGGCCGCCGCGCTGCTCGCCCCGACCCCGGCCCAGGACGATGGCGACGGAGACGTCTTCCTCGTACCGCCGAACCCGGCCATGCACGACGAGCACGCCGCCGACGAGGAGCGGCAGACGCTGCGCACGCGTGCGACCGAACGGGACGACGAGATCCGGGAGTTGGCGGCCCGGCTGGCCAAGGACCGGGAGCTGGCCGCGCGGCTCGCCTCCTGGCGCACCGGCTGCCCGGCCGGGCGGCTCGTCGAACTCGGCACGGCGGCCCACGAAGCGCGCGCGTTCGCCGAGGAGGCCGAGGCCGAGCTCGCCGAGGCGCGTACCGTCCGGGCCGAGGCCGACGAAGCGGCGGCCGAGGCGGCACTCGCACGGGACGAGCGGCAGGAGGCCGCGCAGCGGGCCCGGCGGGCCGCCGACGCGCTCGCCGGGCTCGCCTTCCGGCTGCGCGAGCGCGCCGGCTGGCAGGTCAAACTGCGTGAACTCGCCGACGAGGCGGCCGAGTCGGAGGCCCGCGCCCAGTCCTGTCTGGAGCGCGCCCGCGCCGCCGACGAGGACCGGCGCGGCGCCCAGCGCGCCGCCGACGACGCCCGCCGCACGGCCCGCGCGCTGCGCGCCGAGCGCGCGGAGATCGCCGGCGCCCCCGACGACGTACCGGAGGCCGGGTCGGCCGCGGCGAAGTCGTCCCTGCCGGCCCTCCGCGAGGCCTACCGCGCCGCCTCCCAGCTCTACGAGAAGGTCGGCGTCGGCGCCGACCTGCGGGCCGAGCAGGCCAGGGCGGAGAGCGACGAGAGCGGGGCGCTCGCGGAGCTGGACCGGCTGAGCAACAAGGTGCGTACGCGCGCCGCCCAGCTCCTCGAATCCACCGACGGCTCCGACGGACCGTCCCGGCAGGCGGCCGCCGCCCGCGCCGAGGAGCTGGTCCAGCTCCTCGAAAGCCGCGCGTCGACCGCGAGCGAGCAGCTCGGGCGGCTGCGCGGCGAGGCCGAGCGGCACGCGCCCGAGGACGGCGAGGAGGCGCACACCGAACTGCCCGAGGAACTGGTACCGCGCGACGCCGAGCACGCGCAGAGCCTGCTGCGCACCGCCACCGGCGAACTCGCCTCCCGCACCGACGCGTTGGGCCTGGCGCGCGAGGCCCACGCCGAACTGCTCGACGCCCACCGCGCCGCCGAGGACGCGGCCGGCGGCTTCGACGAGACGTCCGCCCTGCTCCGGGACCTCCTCAGGGAGCACTCGGACGAGGAGCAGCAGGAGCCCGAGCCGTATCCCGGCACCCTCGAAGAGGCCCGGCAGTCCGCCGCCGAGGCCCGCCGCTCGCTACGCGGCTGCGCCGCCGACCTCTCCGCCGCCGAGGCGGCCGTGCGCGAGGCCAGCGACATCCTCGTACGGCATGCCAACTCGACGCGCTACGAGCAGGTACGAACCCCCGCCCGTCAGCAGATCCGCGAGCTTCCCGCGTCCGCGCTGCCCGAGCACGCGCAGAAGTGGGCGGACGCCTTCGCACCCCGACTCCGGGTCCTGACCGACGAGTTGGCGCAGCTGGAGCGCAACCGGGACTCGATCGTGGACCGGCTGCGCGGACTCGTGGAGTCGTCGCTCGCCACGCTCAGGTCCGCCCAGCGGCTGTCCCGTCTGCCGGAAGGGCTCGGGGAGTGGTCGGGGCAGGAGTTCCTGCGCATCCGCTTCGAGGAGCCCGACCAGGCCACGCTCGCCGAGCGGCTCGGCGAGGTCGTCGACGAGGCGACCCGCGCCGCCGTCAAGAAGAACTCCGACATGCGCCGCGACGGCATGTCCCTGCTGCTCAGAGGAGTCGGCGCGGCCCTCCAGCCCAAGGGCGTCGCCGTCGAGATCCTCAAGCCGGACGCCGTGCTGCGCGCCGAGCGCGTTCCCGTCGGACAGATGGGCGACGTGTTCTCCGGCGGCCAGCTGCTCACCGCCGCCATCGCCCTGTACTGCACGATGGCGGCCCTGCGCTCCAACGACCGGGGCCGCGACAAGCACCGGCACGCGGGCACGCTGTTCCTGGACAACCCCATCGGGCGCGCCAACGCCACGTACCTGCTCGAACTCCAGCGGGCCGTCTCGGACGCGCTCGGTGTCCAACTCCTCTACACCACCGGCCTGTTCGACACGACCGCGCTCGCCGAGTTCCCGCTCGTCATCCGGCTGCGCAACGACGCCGACCTGCGTGCCGGGCTCAAGTACATCAGCGTGGAGGAACACCTGCGGCCGGGACTGCCGCAGCAGACCCCGGCCGGGGAGGGGGAGACGGTGCACAGCGAGATCACGGCGACGCGGATGTACAAACGACCCGCGCCCCAAGGCACCTGACGTCCCAAGGCACCTGACGTCCCAGGGGTTACGAGAACCAGCCCTGTGGAACCGGGTTCGTGTTGCGCCAGATGTGCTTCGGTTCCTGGTACTCGGCCAGGCCCGTCGGGCCGAGTTCGCGGCCGAAGCCCGACTGCTTGAAGCCGCCCCACTCCGCCTGCGGAACGTACGGGTGGTAGTCGTTGATCCAGATGGTGCCGATGCGCAGCTTGGAGACGACCCGCTGCGCGCGTGCCTGGTCGGTGGTCCAGACGGCACCGGCCAGACCGTAGACGGTGTCGTTCGCGAGGCGGATCGCGTCGGCCTCGTCGGTGAAACGCTCCACCGTGAGGACGGGGCCGAAGGACTCCTCATGGATGACGGACATGTCGGCGCGGCACTCGTCGAGGACCGTGGGGAGGTAGAAGAAGCCGTTCTCCAGGGCCGGGTCGCCGGTCGGGCGGGCGCCGCCGCAGCGCAGCACCGCGCCCTCCGCGAGCCCCGCCGCGACATACGCCTCGATCTTGCCGAGATGCTGGGCCGAGATCAGCGCACCGGTCTGCGCGTTCTCGTCGAACGGCCCGCCGAGCCGGATCAGCTGGGCCCTGCGCACGACCTCGTCCACGAACCGGTCGTGCAGCGAGTCCTCGACCAGCAGCCGGGCGCCCGCCGAGCAGACCTGCCCGGAGTGCAGGAAGACGGCGGTCAGCGCCATGTCGACGGCGGTCTCGAAGTCGGCGTCGGCGAAGACGATGTTCGGGTTCTTGCCGCCCAGTTCCAGCGCGACCTTCTTCACGGTTCCCGCGGCCGTGGCCATCAGCCGACGGCCGGTGTGGATGCCGCCGGTGAAGGAGACCATGTCCACGTCCGGGTGGTCGGCGAGGGGTGCGCCCGCCTCGGGACCGGCGCCCAGAATCAGGTTCGCGACCCCAGCCGGAAGTCCGGCCTCCGCCAGGAGGCGGACCAGGTGGATCGCGGTGTGCGGAGTCAGCTCGCTCGGCTTGAGGACGAAGGTGTTGCCCGCGGCGAGGGCCGGGGCGACCTTCCAGGCCGTCTGGAGGAGCGGGTAGTTCCAGGGGGTGATCAGGGCGCAGACGCCGACCGGCTCGTACACGACCCGGCTGTCGGCCTCCGGATTGCCGGTGTCGATCACCCGGCCCGCGTCGGCGGCGGCGAGGCGCCCGTAGTAGCGGAAGCAGGCGGTGACGTCGTCGATGTCGTACGCGCTCTCCACCAGCCGCTTTCCGGTGTCCAGGGACTCGGAGCGGGCCATCTCCTCCTTGTCCCGCTGGAGCAGGTCCGCCACGCGCAGCAGCAGGGCGCCGCGCTCCGCGGCGGGAGTGGTCGGCCAGGGGCCCTCGTCGAAGGCGTGCCGGGCGGCGGCGATCGCCTCCACGGTGTCCTTGCCGCCGGCCTCGTCCACGACCGCGACCAGGGTGCCGTCGGCGGGGCAGCGGATCTCGCGGGTCCGCTCGTCGAGAGCGGACCTCCAGGTTCCGCCGATGAAGAGCTCGGGCATCGTGCTTCCTCCTGGAAGGGGCTGATCGGGGGCTGTGCTGCCTGGGGCCGGGGTTCACCCCGGCCGCGCCCCGCCCCTCGGTGGTGGGGCGGGGCGCGCGGTGTGCCGTTGGGCCGTCAAGGACTGACCCGCGCGGGACAGTACCTATACGGGTACGGGTCTACGGCCTACGGTTTTACGCCGGCAGCCAGGTCTTCACGACGTCCTGGTTGGCCTCGACCCACTTCTTCGCCGCCGCGTCCGGGGACATCTTGTCCTGGGCGATCATCTTGGCGACCTCGTTCTGCTGCTCCGCGGTCCACTTGAAGTTCTTGAGGAACTCGGCGGCCTTTCCGCCGTCCTTGGCGAAGTCGGCGTTGAGGAACTTCTGCAGCGGGGTGTTCGGGTAGGCGCAGGCGACCTTCTTCGGGTCGGCGTCGCAGCCCTCCTTGTACGGCGGCAGCTTCACCTCGACCATCTCCACCTCGGCGTTGAGCCACTGCGGGGTCCACCAGTAGGTGAGGAAGGGCTTCTTGCTCTTGGCGTTCTGCTGGATCTGGGTGATCTGGGCGGCCTCGGAGCCCGCGTAGACCGTCTTGAGGTCCAGCTTCAGGTTCTTGATGATGGCGTCGTCGAAGGTGACGTAGTCCGGGGACCCTTCGAGCAGCTGGCCCTTGCCGCCGCTCTCCGAGGTCTTGAGGTCGCCCGCGTACTTGCTGAGGTTCTTGTAGTCGGTGACCTCGGGGTTCTCGTCGGCCCAGTACTTGGGGACGAACCAGCCGATGTGGCCGGTGACTCCGAGATCGCCCGCCGCCACGACGGTCTTCTTGTCCGTGACGTACTGCTTCTCCTGCTCGGGGTGGCCCCAGTCCTCCATGATCGCGTCGAGCGTGCCCTTGCTGAGCGCGTCCCAGGCGATGACCTCGCCCATCTGCTTCGTCTCGACCTTGTAGTCGAGCTCGGTCTCCAGCACGTACTGGGCGACGGCCACGTTGGCCTCCGCGCCCACCCAGGAGGGCTTGGTGAGGGTGATGGTGTCGTTGCTGCCCGAGGAGCTGGACTTGCCGGTGTCGGCCGCGCCGCAGCCGGCGACGGCGGTCAGGCCGAGACCGGCGGTGAGGGCGAGGGCGGTGCGGAGTATGCGGCGTTGTCTGGTCTGCACGATGAGTTCATCCTTAGCTTGCTCAAGCCCGGTTACCTGCGTATCCGGGTGCTTGCCTGTGTGCGTGTCTGCCTGTGTGAGTGCTTGGCAGGGGGCGTGGTTGCCTTGAAGTTCATTGCCCTGCAAGGGAGTTGACCGGTTTCGGCTGGTGGCCCGCTAGTTGTCCTTCCGTCGTGCCGGGGCGGGCTGGCTCACCCGGTCCAGGACCAGGCCGAGGCAGACGATCGCCGCGCCCGCCACCAGGCCGACGCCGAGGTCGCCGCGGGACAGGCCGTACACGACGTTGTAGCCGAGGGCTCCGCCGCCGACGAGGCCACCGACGATGACGACGGCCAGGACGAGCACCACACCCTGGTTGACGGCGAGCAGCAACGCGGGCCTGGCCAGCGGCAGTTGGACCTGGCGCAGCTGCTGCATGCCGGTGGCGCCCAGTGAGCGGGCGGCCTCCAGTGCGGCCGGGTCGGTCTTCTTCAGACCCTGGGTGGTGATGCGGACCACGGCGGGCAGGGCGTACGCGACGGCCGCGGTGATCGCGGCGGCGCGCCCCACGCCGAACAGTGCGACGACGGGGATGAGGTAGACGAACTGCGGCAGGGTCTGGAGTACGTCGAGGACCGGCCGAAGCGTGCTCTCCACCCAGGAGACGCGGGCGGCGAGGATACCGATGGCGACGCCCAGCACCAGGGTGAGGGCCAGCGCGGCCAGCACCTGCGACAGCGTGTCCAGGGTGGCCGGCCAGACGCCGAGTACACCGGTGGCCGCCAGCGCCGCGGCCGCGCCGAGCGCGGTGCGCCAGGTGCCGGCCAGCAGGGCGAGACCCGCCACGAGCAGGAGCAGCGACCACCACGGGGCGCCCTGCAGGGCGTCTCGGAGCGGGTTCAGCACCCAGGAGGTGAAGTTGGACGCCCAGACCTCGGTTCCGCCGAGCACGGGGACGTCCGCGTGCAGGTGGTCGACCATCCAGTCCTGGAAGGAGTTGACGGAGCCGGAGATGTCGTACGTCCAGGCGTCCGGCCATTCCGCGGCGCCGGCCAGCTTGCCCGCCACGACGGCCACCACGGTCCCCGCGGCGGCCAGCGCCCAGGCCGGGCCGCCACGCAGCAGGCCGAGGCCGTCGGTGGCCGGGGGCGCGCCGATCTGCTCGCCCGCGGCCTCCGTCGTACGGTCCAGCCATACGGCGATCAGCACGATCGGGATGCCCGCGGCGAGTGCCGCTCCGACGTCGACGGTGGACAGCGCGGAGTACACCTCGTCGCCGAGGCCGCCGGCGCCGATCACGGACGCGATGACCACCATGGAGAGGGCCATCATGATCGTCTGGTTGAGGCCGAGGAGCAGTTCCTTGCGGGCCAGCGGCAGCCTGGCCGTGCGCAGCCGCTGCCAGCCGCTCGCGCCGAGCGAGGCCGATGCCTCGAGGACGGCCGGGTCGGCGCCGCGCAGCCCGAGCGAGGTGAGGCGCGCCATGGGGGGCGCGGCGTAGATCACGGTGGAGAGCAGGGCGGCGGGCGATCCGGTGCCGAAGACCAGCACGAAGGGGAGGAGGTAGGCGAAGGCCGGGAGCACCTGCATGGTGTCCAGAACAGGGCGCAGAAGCCGGTCGAACCGGTCCGAGAGACCGGCCGCGAGGCCGAGCAGGACACCCACCACTGCGGAGACGGCGACCGCGACGACCATGAGGGACAGCGTCGTCATCGCCGGGTCCCACATGCCGAGCAGTCCGCAGCCGGCGAAGGCTCCGAGCGCGATCGCGCCGACCTTGAGCCCGGCCCGGCCCGCGCCGCCGGCCCGCCAGGCGATCAGTACGGCCGCGGCGGTGACGCCGACCCAGCCGAGGAAGTCCAGCAGCTGGTAGACGCCGTCGACGGCGTCCACCGCGGTGTTGCTGATGTGCAGCAGGAAGTACAGGAAGATCGGGCTGGTGTCGCGGTTGTCCACGATCCACTGGCTGAAGTCGTCCAGCGGTCCGGAGACGTCCACCCCCAGCGCGCCCGGCCAGCTGTCGCTGCCCCACAGGACGGCGGCGAGCGGCACCAGCACCACCGCGAGGGCGGCCAGGCCGGTCAGCCGGCGGTTCGCCGGACGCATCGCGCCCAGCCGGGCCCGCAGTACGGCCCAGGCGCCGACACCTCCGGGGCCGCCCGGCGGGGAGTCGATCTTCTCCGGATGTTTCGCGCCGTCCGTCTTGGCGGGGATCAGGGTGCTCATCGGGCGCTCACCGCCGGTATTCGGTGGGCCTGCGTGCCCCGGGCGCCGGTGTGCGACGTACAGGAAGCGGGCCCACAGGCAGCAGACGTACAGGAAGCAGACGTACAGGCAATAGACGTACGAGCAGCGCAGTTATGTGTGATCACGCGGCCGCACCCGCCTTCGGCGACGGGGAATCGATCCCCGCCACCACGGCGAGCAGGGCCTCGTGGTCGACGATGCCGAGTAGCTTGCCGTCGTCCATCACCCGTGCCGGGGCGCCGTCACGGGCGACGGCCTCGATGGCGGTGGCGACCGTGGACGCCGGGGCGACCTCGGGGCCGAGGTCCGACTCGCCGTCGCGTGCCGGCCGCATGGCCGTACGGGCGGTGATGACCTGCTCACGGGGTACGTCGCGGACGAAGTCCCGTACGTAGTCGTCGGCCGGGGAGGCGACGATCTCCTCCGGGGTGCCGCACTGCACGATCGCTCCGTCGCGCATCAGGGCGATCCGGTCGCCGAGCCGCAGGGCCTCGTTCAGGTCGTGCGTGATGAAGATCATCGTGCGCCCCTCCTCGCGGTGCAGGCGGATGACCTCCTCCTGCATGTCGCGGCGGATCAGCGGGTCCAGGGCGCTGAACGGCTCGTCGAACAGCAGGACTTCGGGGTCGACGGCGAGCGCGCGGGCCAGCCCGACGCGCTGCTGCTGACCGCCGGACAGCTGGGTGGGGCGGCGGTGCTCCATGCCTTCCAGGCCGACCTTGGCGATCATCTTCATGGCCTGCGTGCGGCGTTCCAGCTTGCCGACGCCCTGGATCTCCAGGCCGTAGGCGATGTTGTCGAGGACCGAGCGGTGCGGCAGCAGTCCGAAGTGCTGGAAGACCATGGCCGCCCGGTGCCTGCGCAGCTCGCGCAGCCGGGTCTTGTCCATGGCGAGGACGTCCTCGCCGTCGATCTCCAGCCCGCCGGAGGTGGGTTCGATGAGCCGGGTCAGACAGCGTACGAGGGTGGACTTGCCCGAGCCGGACAGGCCCATGACAACGAAGACCTCACCCTGCCGAACGTCGAACGACACATCGCGTACGGCGACCGTGCAGCCGGTGCGGCGGCGCAGCTCGTCGGCGGGCAGGTCCGCCAGGTCACTGCCGGGGACGCGCTCGGCCTTTGGCCCGAAGACCTTCCAGAGATCGCGGACGGAGAACACGGAGGCGGCGCTGTCCCGCACCGTCTCCTCTTTCTCCTTTTTCGTCATGGATGTGGACATCAGGCATCGTCTCCGGGAGTGATGGTCCGGCTGAGCAGATCGGCGCACTTCTCGCCGACCATGAGGACCCCGAGCATCGGGTTGACGGCGGGGATGGTCGGGAAGACGGAGGCGTCGGCGATCCGCAGACCACCGACCCCGCGCACGGTCAGATCGGGGGCGACCACGGCGAGCGGGTCGTCGGCGGCCCCGATGCGGCAGGTGCCGGCGGGGTGGTAGACGGTGTGCGCCACCTTGCGGGCGTACTCGCCGAGTTCCTCGTCGCCGGTGAGCTCCGGACCGGGGCACACCTCCCGCTTCAGCCAGGAGGCGAGCGGTTCGGTGCGGGCGATCTCGCGGGCGATGCGGATGCCGTCCACCAGGGTGCGGCCGTCGTAGTCGTCCTCGTCGGTGAAGTACCGGAAGTCGAGGGCGGGTTTGACGGCCGGGTCGGCACTGGTGAGGTAAAGGCGGCCGCGGCTCTTCGGCTTGGGGATGTTGGGCGTCATCGACACGCCGTAGCGCGGCTTCTCGTAGCCCAGGCGCTCGGGGTTGTCGGTGAAGGGTATTTGGTAGAAGTGGAACATCAGATCCGGACCCTTGGAGGCCGGGTCCCGGCGCACGAACAGACCCGCGTCGGAGTCCATCGCGGAGTTGTCCGGTATCGGACCGTGGGTCTCCCACACGATCACCGACTCCGGATGGTCGAGGAGGTTCTCGCCGACTCCGGGCAGGTCCTGGACGACGGGGATACCGAGCGCCTCAAGGTCCTGCCTGGGTCCGATGCCGGACAGCATCAGCAGCCGCGGGGTGTCCACCGCGCCCGCGCAGACGATGACTTCGCGGGCGGCGGTGACGGTCGTCTCCGTACCGTCCTTGGTGCGCACGCACACCCCCGTGGCCCGGCCGCCGTCCATCTCCAGGCGGAACGCCCATGTCTCCAGCATGAGGTGGAGGTTGGGGCGGTCCAGGAAGGGGTGGAGGTACGCGACCGAGGCGGAGGACCGCTTGTTGTCCTCCGGGTGGTACGCGAGGTCGAAGAAGCCGACGCCCTCGTGGAAGGGCTTCTTGTTGAAGCCCTCGACACGCGGCACGCCCACGGCCTCCGTCGCGGCCTCGACGAAGTCGCGGGCGATCGCGTTGCGGTCCTTCTCGTCGACCGGGACGATGTTGTTCAGCAAACGGTCGTAGTACGGGTCCATGGACGCGGCGTCCCAGCCCTCGGCGCCCGCGTCCGCCCACTCGTCCCAGTCGGACGGCAGGGGCCTGAAGCTGATCACGGTGTTGTGGGACGAGCAGCCGCCGAGCACCCGGGCGCGGCTGTGCCGGATGTGGGAGTTGCCACGCGGCTGAGGGGTCGTCGGATAGTCGTAGTCGAGGTCACCGCCGAGCAGGCCCAGCCAGCGGCGCAGCGTCAGCACCTCCGGCCGGTCCACGTCGGACGGACCGCCTTCGATGACGGCGACACGGACCGACGGGTCCTCGGTGAGGCGGGAGGCGACGACCGAGCCCGCGGTACCGCCACCGACGACCACGTAGTCGTAGTCGGGTCTCTCCTGCTGGGACATCGGTTGTTGCTCCTTGTCGTGCTTGCCGGGAGAGGCCCCGGCCCGACGCCGCGGCCGGACGGCTCGCGACGTGGGGGTGGGGCGCCTTCCCTAGACTTCTGAAGTCATTCACGATCAGGGCCTGATGTGGCCTTGCTCACATGAGCACGGCATCTTCCGTGTCCTAGGTGTTCTCCGCGTTCTGTGTGCCGTCCGCACCGTTTCCGGCGCCGAGCCGCTGCGTCAGCCAGTGGTGGAACGCGCCGATGTGGTGCTCGCTGGGCACCAGCACACCACCGGAGCGATAGGCCCGCGAGTCCATCGCAGGCTGAGTACGCTCGCAAGCGTCGAAGTCCTGAACGTTAACACGATGAAACAGTTCGACGGATTTCGAGACATCTGCCCCGGAATCGACGATCTCGGGCGCATACAGCCAGTCACACTCGACGACGGTGCGGTCCTCCGCCATCGGGAACATCCTGTGCATGATCACGTGGTCGGGCACCAGGTTGATGAAGACTTGCGGCCGAACCGTGATGGCGTAGTAACGGCGGTCCTGTTCCTCGGCGATGCCGTCGAGCCGTCCGAAGCCCTCGGTGCCGTCGACGGTGAAGCCCCGCACCTCCTCGCCGAACTCGGCGCCGTGGCCGACGAAGTACTGGGCGGCGTAGCCGTCGGCGAACTCGGGGAGGACCTCGGTGAGTTCGGGGTGGATCGTCGCGCAGTGGTAGCACTCCATGAAGTTCTCGACGATCAGCTTCCAGTTGGCCTTCACGTCGTAGGTGACGCGCTTGCCCAGGGCCAGGCTCTCGGTGCGGTAGCGCTCGATGGACGCGACGTCGCCGAGGCGCTCGATCGTGGCGCCCATGACCGTCTCCTCGAAGGAGGGGGGCTCGTCCGCCAGACAGAGCCAGGCATAACCGAGCCACTCCCGCAGGGCGACCTTGACCAGGCCGTACTCGGTACGGTCGACGTCCGGCATCCGCACCAGGTTGGGCGCGGCGATGAGTTTGCCGTCGAGGTCGTAGGTCCAGGCGTGGTACGGGCACTGGAGGTTGCGCCGCACCTCGCCGGACTCCTCGGTGCACAGCCGGGCGCCGCGGTGCCGGCAGACATTGAGGAAGGCGCGCAGTTCCCCGGTGCGGGAGCGGGTGACGAGGACGTTCTCGCGGCCGATCTGGACGGTACGGAAGGCCCCGGGCTTCTCCAGATCCGCGGCGCGGACGGCGCAGAACCACATCGTTTCGAAGATGTGTTCCTGCTCCTGGCGGAAGATCGCGGGGTCGGTGTAGTAGTGGCCCGGCAGGGTGGTCACCAGGCTCGGGGCGAGCGGGGCGGGGGTGATCTGCTCGGGGGAGACGGGGATCGTCGTCACGGGGGTACTCCTCAGGCGGGCGCGGCGGCGAGGCGGAGTGGATCGAAGAGGCCGATCGGGTGATCGGTCGTGCCCGTCAGGGCGAGATCGGCGAGGATCTCGCCGACGACCGGCACGAACTTGAAGCCGTGCCCGGAGAACCCGCAGGCCACGGTCACGGACTCCGGGTGCGCGGGATGCCGGGCGATGACGAAGTGCTCGTCGGGGGTGTTGGAGTACATGCAGGTGGCGGCCTTGAGGAAGGTGCCGGGCAGGTCCGGGATGCAGCGGGACATGTGGTCCGCCATGTCCTGGATCTCGCCCTCGTGGACGGTCCGGTCGATGGTCTCCGGAGTGCAGATCTGGCCCTTGCGGAAGAAGGCGACCTTGGCGCCCAGCTCCGGGCCGTCGATGGACGGGAAGCCGTAGACCTGGACCCCGGCCGCGTCCTCCCAGATGTAGATCGGGTGCTTCCGTGGCACGAAGGGCTGGACCCCGCCCTTCGGCTGGAACCAGTACATGACCTGCCGCTCGATGGTGAAAGGCACCCCGAGATCGGTGAGCAGCTGCGGCGCCCACGCCCCCGGACAGATCACCAACTGGCCTGCCGTGTAGGTGTTCTCGGCCGTGTGGACGCGTACGCCGTCCTTGTACGGCTCCCAGCGCGTCATCGGCTCGTCGAAGTGCAGCTCGGCGCCCTGCTGGGTGGCCAGTTGAAGGTGGGCCGCGACCATGTTCTCGGGCCGGACCAGGCCGGCCTTCCGCTCGTAGAGCGCGACCTCGTCGTCGTTCGGGTTCAGCGTCGGGAAGCGGCGGCGGATCTCGGCCGCGTCCAGGATCTCGTGGGGCAGGTCCCACTGGGTGGCGGAGCGCAGCGACCCGGCGAACGTCTGCGAGTCGGGAGCGCCGATCATCACGCCACCGCAGAGCGTCGCGATGGTCCGGCCGGTGGCCCGCTCCACGTCCTCGTACAGCTCGTAGGCGCGCAGCAGCAGCGGCACGTACGCCGGGTCCTCGAAGTAGGACTGCCGGGTGATCCGCGAACCGCCGTGGCTGGAGCCGCGGTTGTGGACCGGGCCGAACTTCTCCAGCCCGAGCACGCGGGCACCGCGCGCGGACAGATGATGGGCGGCGGCGCTGCCCATACCGCCGAGACCGATGACGATCACGTCGTAGGTTGGGGACACGAGGGACCTCCTGAGCTCGTAGTGCTGCGGGGCGGGGTCCCCATCGGCGCGCCCCGCAAGGGGCGCGGGGAACTGCGCGACCAGCCCCCACAACCCGCACCTGATCACTGGACCTAGCGGAGCGATCAGCGGCGAATGCGGGTCATCTTCGGGTCGAAGAGCGGTTCTTCGGCGACGGTCGCCGGGACCTTCTCGCCGAAGTACTCGACATGCACACCCGTTCCCGTGAGGAGAGGCGGCAGCCAGGCGTACGCGACACAGCGGCCCAGCGTGTAGCCGTACGAGGCGCTGGTGACGTAGCCCGCCGGGGCGCCGTCGACGTACACGGGCTCCTTGCCGAGCACGACGGACGCCGGGTCGTCGAGGAGGAGCGGGGTGAGTCTGCGCGTCGGTTCGGAGTGGCTCAGCAGTGCCGACTGGCCGAGGAAGTCGCCCTTGTCCAGGCGGACCGCGAAGCCGATGCCCGCCTCGTACGGGTCGTGCTCGTCGGTCATGTCGACGCCCCAGGCGCGGTAGCCCTTCTCCAGACGCAGGCTGTTGAACGCCGAGCGCCCGGCCGCGATCACGCCGTGCTCCTGGCCCGCCTCCCAGAGCGTGTCCCACAGGCGCAGCCCCAGGTCGGCGCTGGTGTAGAGCTCCCAGCCGAGCTCACCGACGTACGACAGGCGCATCGCCGTCACCGGGACGTGCCCGAGGTATGTCTCCTTCGCACGGAAGTAGCCGAAGCCCTCGTGCGAGAAGTCGTCGCGGGCCAGCGGTCGGACGAGCTCGCGGGCGAGCGGGCCCCAGACGCCGATACAGCAAGTGCCGGAGGTGATGTCCCTGATCTGTACGTCCGCAGGGGCGTGCCTGGCCAACCAGTCCAGGTCGGCAGGGGAGTTGGCACCCACCTGGAAGCGGTCGGGGCCCAGGCGCGCGACGGTGAGGTCGGAGCGGATGCCGCCCGTCTCGTCGAGGAGCAGGGTGTAGGTGACCGCGCCGGGCTTCTTGCGGAGGTTGTTGGTGGTCATGCCGTGCAGGAAGTCGAGGGCTCCGGGGCCGGTGACCTCCAGGCGGCGCAGCGGCGTCATGTCGTACAGCGCGACCTTCTCGCGCGTCGCCTTCGCCTCGGCCGCCGCGATGGGCGACCAGTAGCGGGCCGACCAGGCATCGCGCTCGGGGAGCCCTTCGAGCGCGTCGACGAGCGGGGCGTTCGCCTCGTACCAGTGCGGGCGCTCCCAGCCGCCGCCCTCCAGGAAGTACGCGCCCAGCTCCTGCTGGCGGGCGTAGAAGGGGCTGACGCGAAGGGGCCGCGGCTGCTCCATCGGCTGGAGCGGGTGCAGCACGTCGTACACCTCGACGAACTGCTGCGAACCGCGTTCCCTGACGTACGAGGGTGAGCGCTGTACGTCCTCGAAGCGGGTGAGGTCGCACTCGTGGGCGTCGGTCTCCGGGCGGCCGTGGACCATCCACTCGGCGACCGCCTTCGCGACGCCGGCGGAGTGTGTCACCCAGACGGCCTCTGCCAGCCAGAAGCCTTTGAGCGCACGGGACTCGCCGAGCACCGGCATGCCGTCCGGTGTGAAGGAGAAGACGCCGTTGAAGCCCTCCTCGATCTCGGTCTCGCGCAGCGCGGGCATCAGCCGGCGGCAGTCGTCCCAGCTCGGCGCCCAGTCCTCCTCGGTGAAGGGGAGCGAGGACGGCATCTCCAGGTCGCTCGCGCGCGCCTCGTCGTAGCCGAGGATCGCGAACGGGTCGACGGGGAGCGGCTTGTGGGCGTAGCTGCCGATGCCGATGCGGTCGTGGTGCTCGCGGAAGTAGAGGTCGCGGTCCTGGAAGCGGAGGATGGGCTTCGAGGCCTCGGTGGTGGCACCGGCGATGGAGTCGGCGGTGGTATCGGCCAGTTCGGGGAGGGGCTTTGTCTTCGCGTACTGGTGCGCCAGCGGTTGCAGCGGTACGTCGACTCCGGCCATGCGGCCGATGACCGGGCCCCAGAAACCGGCGGCTGAGACCACGTGGTCGGCGGGGAAGGTGCCCTGGTCGGTGACCACGGCGGTGACCCGGCCGGCCTCCTGCTCGATCCCGGTGACCGTGTGCCGTTCCAGGAAACGGGCGCCGCGCTTCTGGGCCAGCTCCATCTGGGCACGGGCCGCGAGCAGGGCGCGGGCCAGCCCGTCGTCCGGCGTGTGGAAGCCGCCGAGGACGGCCGACTCGTCGATGAGGGGCCAGAGTTCCTTGCAGCGGGCCGCGCTGACGATCTCGCCGCGGATGCCCCAGGAGGCGGCGTAACCCGCCTTGCGGTGCAGGTCGGCCAGGCGTTCCGGGGTCGTCGCCAGTTCCAGGCCGCCCACCGGGTTGAAGCAGGAGACGCCGTCCACCTCAAGGGAGTTGAACTTCTCGACCGTGTACCGGGCGAAGGCCGTCAGGGTCTTGGACGGGCTGGTCTGGAAGACCAGGCCCGGCGCGTGCGAGGTGGAGCCGCCGGGAGCGGGCAGCGGCCCCTGTTCGAGGACGGTGACGTCGGTCCAGCCGCGGGCGGTCAGCTCGTCGGCGAGGGAGCAGCCGACGATGCCGGCGCCCACGATGACCACGCGGGGATTGGTTTCGGGCGTGCTGGACATGCCCCTCCTTGTCGTGGTGGGGAGTCGTGGCGGGTGACCGTGGAAGGGGTGAACGCGCCTATGGGGCAGGGACGTTGGGGCGCTCGGCGGCGATCGTGGTGTCCTCGCCGTGGCCGGTGTGGACGACCGTGCCGCCGGGCAGCGTGAGCAGCCGGTCGCGGATGGAGGCCTCGATGGTGGGCCGGTCCGAGTAGGAGCGGCCGGTGGCGCCCGGCCCGCCGTGGAAGAGGGTGTCCCCGGTGAAGACCGTGCCGAGGAACGCGGCGTACAGCGAGCAACTGCCCCAGGTGTGCCCGGGGTTGTGGATCACCAGGAGCTCGATTCCGGCGACGGCGATGCGCTGTCCGTCGGTGAGTTCGCCGTCCGGCTTGCGGTCGGGGTGGGTCGCGGCCCACAGCTCGATGTCGTCGGGGTGCAGGAGCACGGGCGCGCCGGTGAGGTCGGCCAGTTCGGCCGCCGCGTCGACGTGGTCGTCGTGGGCGTGGGTGCACGCGATGGCGGTGACCCGGCGGCCGGCGACGGCCGCGTGGATCGTAGGGGCGTCATGGGCGGCGTCGACGATCAGTACCTCTTCGTCGTCGCCGACCAGCCACACGTTGTTGTCGACCTCGAAGGTGTCGCCGTCGAGGCTGAACGTGCCGGAGGTGACGACGCGTTCGACGCGGACACGGTGATTCCCTTTCGCGTCGGCCGCGGTCACAGGACCACCACCGAACGCAGCACCTCGCCGCGGTGCATCTTCGCGAACGCCTCCTCGACCTGGTCGAGCGCGATGGTCTCGGTGACGAACGCGTTGAGGTCCAGCAGGCCGTAGAGGTACTGGTCGATGAGGAACGGGAAGTCGCGGCTGGGCAGGCAGTCGCCGTACCAGGACGACTTGATCGCGCCGCCACGGGAGAAGACGTCGATCAGGGGGAGTTCGACCTTCATCTCCGGGGACGGGACACCGACCTGGACCAGCAGGCCCGCGTGATCGCGCATGTAGAAGGCCTGTTTGAAGGTCTCAGGGCGGCCCACCGCGTCGATGGCGATGTCGACGCCGAAGCCGTCGGTCAGCGCGCGAACGGCCTCTACCGGGTCGGTGCCACGGGAGTTGACCGTGTGGGTGGCGCCGAACTTCTCGGCCTGGTCGAGCTTCTTGTCGTCGATGTCGACGGCGATGACCTTCATGGCGCCGTTCAGACAGGCGCCCGCGATCGCCGCATTGCCGACGCCGCCGCAGCCGATGACGGCGACCGTGTCACCGCGCCCGACATTGCCGGTGTTGACGGCCGCGCCGTAGCCGGCCATCACTCCGCAGCCGATCAGGCCCGCGGCCTCGGGGCGGGCCGCCGGGTTGATCTTCACCGCCTGGCCGGCCGCGACCAGCGTCTTCTCGGCGAAGGCACCGATCCCGAGGGCGTTGCTGAGCGGGGTGCCGTCGAGGAGGGTCATCGGCTGGGCGGCGTTGCGCGAGTCGAAGCAGTACCAGGGGCGGCCGCGGCGACAGGAGCGACAGGAACCGCAGGGCGCGCGCCAGGCGAGGACCACGTAGTCGCCGGGGGCCAGGTCGGTGACGCCGTCGCCGACCGCCTCGATCACGCCGGCCGCCTCATGGCCCAGCAGGAACGGGAAGTCGTCGTTGATCGCGCCCTCCCGGTAGTGCAGATCCGTGTGGCAGACCCCACAGGCCTGCACGTTGACGAGCACCTCGCCCGGACCCGGATCGGGAACGACGATCGTCTGCACCTCGACGGGTGCGCCCTTCTTCAGGGCGACTACGGCACGGACCTCGTGTGGCACGACCAGCTCCTCTGCTGTTGCGCAGTGCACGATGGGTTGCGCTATGAGGAACATAGTGAGAACGCCCCCGAGGGGTCGTCAAGAGGGGCGGGTTAACCCTTGGCAAATGAATCGGCGGGCGCGAAATCTCCCCGACACACAGAAGCGCGGGGCCGGCTGCTCCTGACCCCGCGCTCTGTCCCTGCTGGCCCCGGGTTCGATCCCCGGCTGGGCTCGGCGTCTGCCGACGGCTCCGTCAGAGGCCGTATCCCATCCGGCGCGACAGGTCGGCGGCGGCCACGACCGTGCGCTTGGCGAGTTCGGGCAGCCGGTCCGCGTCGAGCCGGTAGACCGGGCCCGAGACGCTGATCGCGCCGATCACCTTGCCGTCGTGGGCGCGCACCGGGGCGGCCGCGGCGGCCAGGCCCAGTTCCAGCTCCTCCTGAGCGGTCGAGAAGCCCTGCTCGACCACGGCGTCCAGTTCGGCGCGCAGCGCGACCGTGCCGGTGATCGTGCGCTCCGTGAAGCGCGGGAGCGGCCTGGCCAGCAGTCCCTCGCGGAGCGTCGGCGGCAGATGGGCCAGCAGCATCTTGCCGCTGGAGGTGGCGTGCAGCGGTGTGCGTCTGCCCAGCCAGTTCTGCGCGGTGACGGACGAGGCGCCGCGGGCCTGCATGATGTTGACCGCCGCGTCGTCGTCCAGGACCGCGATGTTGACGGTCTCGCCGAGCTCGTCCGCGAGCGCGCGGCACACGGGTGCGCCCTCCTGGGAGATGTCCAGGCGCGCTGCCGCCGCCCCCGCTAGGCGTAGCACGCCGGCGCCCAGGTAGTACTTCCCGCGGTCCTTGGCCTGGGCGACCAGCCCGCGGTTCTCCAGCACTCCGAGGAGCCTGAAGGCGGTGGACTTGTGCACCTCCAGCTCGTCGGCGATCTCGGTGACGCCCGCCTCGCCGTGTCTGGCGAGGATCTCCAGCACGCTCACCGCGCGGTCCACCGACTGGACGGCGCTCCCCGCGCCCCTGCTCGTCTTCTCCGGTGTCTCCTCTGTGCGGTCAGCCTGCTTCTGAGTGCGGGTCATAGCTCAACTCTCACCACTTGGCGGCCTTGTTTGGGCCGCATCTGCCGGAAGCCCTTGACGTGACGGGCACCCCGCGCGGATTCTGTTGCGCATAGCGCTCCCTCGTGCGCCATGCGAAACATCATGTTACCGAAGAGTCTGGAACCGGGTGGGCCCGGCCAGACCGGACCTGTGAGGTCCCGGACCGTGCGTCCTGGACCGAGAGGGGGGCCCGTGATTCCCGTCTGCCGCCTTGATGACCTCCCTGAGGGCGAATCCGTCCGTATCGATACCTCGCCGCCCATCGCCGTGTTCAACGCCGACGGCGAGCTGTACGCCATTGATGACACCTGCACCCACCAGGATGCGTCTCTCTCCGAGGGCTGGCTGGAGGGCTGTCTGGTCGAATGCCCGCTTCACGCCGCCTCATTCGATCTCCGTACCGGTCGGCCGACATGCCTTCCCGCCCGCCGACCCGTCCGCACCCACCGTGTCACTGTCGACGACGGCATCGTGCACGTCCACGTGGCGGCCGAGGAGGCGGCATGAACCTCCCTTGCCCTTGGGGCGGGACCGCGCGCGTGACGGCCCACGGTCATGCGGGGCAACCCGCTTCCCGCCCGAGCCGGTCACCTGCGGCCGAGCGCGGCCACCTGCCGCGCGCCCGCACTGCCGGACCTGTCGGAGTCGCCGGCGGGTTCCCCACGGGCGACCCCGACCCCGACCCCGACCCCGACCCCGAGCCCGGGTCCGGGTCCGGGTCCGGGCTCGGGCTCGGGGTCGGCAGCGCCGCCGACGGGTTCCCCATCGACGACGCTGCGCGCGGGCCGGGGCGCGGGTACGGCAGTGCCGCGCGCAAGCCCCGGCAGGCCCGCACCGCCCCCGAGTGCGAGCTCGCCCGTACTGTTCGCGCCCCCGACGCCGCCCGCGCAGCATCCACTCCCCGGAAGGAACGCCACGCATGAGGACCGTGACCGTGGTCGGTGCCTCGCTCTCCGGCCTGTACGCGGCCCGCGAACTGCGTGCCCAGGGATTCGACGGACGGCTGGTGATCGTCGGAGACGAACCGCACCGCCCGTACGACCGCCCGCCGCTGTCCAAGGACTTCCTCACCGGCCGGACCGACGAGGACCAACTCGCCCTCACCGACGCCGAGGAGACCGCCGAACTCGACGCCGAGTGGCTCCTGGGCGTCCGGGCCCGCGGCCTGGACGCACGCGGCCGCACCGTCCTCCTGGACGACGGCCGCACCGTCTCCACCGACGGCGTGGTCATCGCCACCGGCGCCTCGGCCCGCAGGCTCCCCGGCTGCGACCTCGCGGGGGTGCACACCCTGCGCACCCTCGACGACGCCCGCGCCCTGCGCGCCGAACTGACCGCGGGACCCCGCCGGGTCGTCGTCATCGGCGGCGGCTTCATCGGTGCCGAGACCGCGTCCTCGTGCGCCGGTCTCGGCCACGACGTCACCGTCGTCGAGGCCGCCCCGCTGCCGCTGGTCCCCCAACTCGGCCCGGAGATGGCCGCCGTGTGCTCCGCGCTGCACGGCCGCGGTGGCGTCGACCTGGTCACGGGCACCGGCGTCGCCGGGCTGCGCGGCACGGTCGCGGTCACCGGTGTGGAACTCGCCGACGGCCGTATCCTCCCCGCGGACGCGGTGATCATGGGCGTCGGCGCCACCCCCAACACCGACTGGCTGGCGGGCTCGACCCTGGCGCTGCACGACGGAGTGCTGTGCGACGACGGTTGTGTGACCGGACTGCCGCAGGTCGTCGCCGTCGGCGACGTGGCCCGCGTCGGCGGAACCCGCGCCGAGCACTGGACCAGCGCCACCGAACAGCCCCGGATCGCCGTACGCAACCTCCTCGCCGGGTACACGGCCGAGACCGTGCGCCCGCTGCCCTATTTCTGGTCCGACCAGTACGGAGCGCGGATCCAGTTCGCCGGCCGGCGCCTGGACACCGACACCGTCCGCATCGCGGAGGGCGCGATCACGGACGGCGCGCCGGACGAGGACGGCTTCCTGGCTCTGTACGAGCGGGACGGCCGCACCACCGCGGTGCTCTCCGTGAACCGCCCGCGCCCGTTCATGCGGGCCAGGCGCGAACTCGTGCGCGGGGTGAGCGTGGTGGAGGCAGCCGCCTCGTAAGGGGGTGACGCCTGGCGACCTCCGAGGCTGGGCGTCGCCTGTCGGCCCGCACGGGCAGGCGTCGCTCAGGAATGCGACAACTGCCCCGCGCCGCCGCCCTGTCGACTTATCCGCTCCTTGGCCCGCTCCGACGTCCGCTCCTGGCGCCGGGCCCTGCGCCGCTCGCGCCGCAGGGCCCGCGCCGAGCTGCTCGGCACCGACACCACGCCGTTCCGCTGGTTCCACACCTGCCGGGTCACCCACACGTCCAGCGCGCCCCAGGTGGCCACCACCGTGCTCGCCACGCTGCTCAGCACCATGGGGAACGCGAGCCAGGAACCGGCCAGCGTGCACAGGAAGGCGACCATCGCCTGGATCAGCGTGACGGCGATGATGATGACGGCCCGCACCGCCGACGTGCGCACGGGATCGGGCAGCCGACGCCTGCGCGCGGGCTCTTCGATCCACAACGGCCGGTAGTACGGCGGCTCTTCGGCCTCCGCCCACTCGGCCTCGGTCTGCCCGGACTCGGTCCGTCCGGCCTCCGCCCGCTCGGGTTCGGCCTGCCCGGCCTCCGTCGGTGGCGCTTTCCGCTGTCCCGCTTCCGTCTGCTGTTCGGCCTCCGTCGCCGGAGTGTCCGCTCGAATGTTCACCGGAATGTCGTGATCCGGTGCCTCTGGACCCCGCTCCGCCTCAGCCGTCGCCGTGACGCCCGTCCGGGGTGTCTCCTGCCGCTCCGCCGTGCCCATCAACTTGTCACTCCCCACCGCCCAGCAGCCGCTCGCTCCGGTGTCACGAGACTTCCGGCTTCCCTTTGGCTGCCCGGCTTGCGCTGTTTTACGCCGCCTGGGCGCGGCATGCGGCACATGCTGCCGATTCCGCCTCCAACTTCCATACAGAAAGACGATCGACGTAACCCGAAGATTCCCGCGGACCGAAAAATTCCGGCCAACTGATCCTCTTTGCGGACCGGATGGCGCCCGGTGTCCCGTGTCGGATTCGGGGAGGCAATCTCCCGCAATGAACGGACAACTGCGGATGTCCTGTTCCCGCCGCGGACCGAGTAGGCCCGGACGGGCCTTCGAGATACCCCTGTGTCAGTAGTAGGCTCACGGCGTTTGTTGACGTACATGTGTGCGCCCCGCCCGGCGGGGGCCGAGCTGGGGGAGGCCATGCGCTTTCGCGGGAAGTCCATCCGCCGGAAGATCGTGGCGCTGCTCCTCGTGCCGCTGTTGTCCCTGACCGCGATCTGGGGTTTCGCCACCGTTCTGACGGGGCGCGAGGTCAACCAGCTCTTCGACATGACGTTCGTCGTCCAGGAGGTCGGCTACCCGACCGAGGACGTGGTCAGCGTCCTGCAGGACGAGCGCCGCCAGACCCTCGTCTACCTCGCCGACCCCCGTGCCTCCGACGCGCTCACCGATCTGCGGCGCACCCGTGACGCCACCGACGAGATCGTGGCGAAGATCCGGGGGAACGCCAAACACACCGACGTACTGGACGAGATGGGCGCGGACAACGCCGAGCGCCTCACCGCGATCCTGGACGCCTTCGACACCATCGGTCCGCTGCGCCAGAGCGTCGAGGACGGCACTGTCACCCGTGCCCAGGCCCTCGGCCTCTACAACGACCTGGTGGACCCCTGTTACGTCCTCCTGGCCAACCTCCAGGTCCTCGACAACGTGAACGTGGACAAGGAGGGCCGCGCCCTCGTCAACATGTCGCGCGCCCGCGAACTGCTCGCCCGCGAGGACGCCCTGCTCGGCTCCGCACTCGTCGTCGGCCGGGTCACCCGCGACGAGGCCCGCGACGTCTCGGACCTCGCCGCCCAGCGCACGCTCATGTACGAGACCAACCTGCCGCAGCTGCCGTCCGCGGAGCGCGAACGCTTCGCGCTCTACTGGAAGAACGCCGCCACGGCGCCGCTGCGCTCGGCGGAGCAGTCCGTCATCGCCTCCGCGCCCGGTTCGCCGCGCGGAGTCACCGCGAAGAGCTGGGACGGCGTCGCGGGCGACGTCCTCGACGGTCTCGACAAGCTCGACGACCAGGCGGGCGACCGCTTCCAGGACCGCATCCGCCCCGTCGCGGTCGGCGTCATCGTCAAGGCCGCCATCGCCGGCGTGCTCGGCCTCGCCGCACTGCTGCTCTCACTCTTCATGTCCGTACGCATCGGCCGCGCCCTCATCCGCGACCTGCGCCGGCTCCGCCTGGAGGCCCACGAGACCGCCGGGGTCCGGCTGCCCAGCGTGATGCGCCGCCTCTCCGCGGGCGAACAGGTCGACGTGGAGACCGAAGTCCCGCGTCTGGAGTACGAGAAGAACGAGATCGGCGAGGTCAGCCAGGCCCTCAACATCCTCCAGCGCGCCGCAGTCGAGGCCGCCGTCAAACAGTCCGAGCTGCGCAGCGGCGTCTCCGAGGTCTTCGTGAACCTCGCCCGCCGCAGCCAGGTCCTGCTGCACAAGCAGCTCACCCTGCTCGACACCATGGAGCGCAGGACCGAGGACACCGACGAACTCGCCGACCTGTTCCGCCTCGACCACCTCACCACCCGCATGCGGCGGCACGCCGAGGGCCTGGTGATCCTCTCCGGCGCGGCCCCGTCCCGGCAGTGGCGCAAACCCGTCCAGCTGATGGACGTCGTACGCGCCGCCGTCGCCGAGGTCGAGGACTACGAGCGCATCGAGGTGCGGCGCCTGCCGCGGATGGCCGTCACCGGGTCCGCCGTCGCCGACCTCACCCACCTGGTGGCCGAACTCCTGGAGAACGCCACGGTGTTCTCGCCCCCGCACACGGCCGTCCAGGTGCTCGGCGAACGCGTCGCCAACGGCTTCACCCTGGAGATCCACGACCGCGGCCTCGGTATGGCCGCGGAGGCACTCCTCGACGCCAACCTGCGGCTCGCCGAGACCCCCGAGTTCGAGCTCTCGGACACCGACCGGCTCGGTCTCTTCGTGGTCAGCCGGCTCGCCCAGCGGCAGAACGTACGCGTCTCCCTGCAGCCGTCCCCGTACGGCGGGACCACCGCGGTGGTCTTCGTCCCCGACGCGCTGCTCTCGGACGACGTGCCCGACACGAACGGGGTGGGCTTCCGGCTCGACCGGGCGCTCGCCCCGAAGGAGGGCGACGCGGGCCGCAAGGCCGCGCTGTCCCAGGTGCCGGTCCAGCTGCCGGGCGGGTCGCCCTCGATCCTGGACGGGCCGGTCGAGTTGGAGGCACCGGTCGAGATGGACGCCCTCGGCGACTTCTCCGGCGCTCTCGGCGACGAGGACAGCGAACGCGGCGGCATGTTCCGCCCGCGCCGCTCCATCGCCGGGGTGCCGGGGGAGCAGCACCAGCAGGCACGGGAGGCGGCGCCGCGCGAGCCGGCCCGCCCGGGCGAGGACGACGGCCCCGGCGGGCCCGTGGCACTCCCGCGGCGCCGGGCCCCCAAGCTCGTCAGCTCCCACGGCCGCCCGGTGACCCAGACCAAGCCGTGGCGCGACGAGGCGACGGATCGTGCGGACGCCGACGACGTGGCGGAGCTGCCTCAGGCGGCCCAGGAGCCGGCCGAGCGGCCGGGAGTGCTCGAAGAGCTGCCGAAGCGGTCGAGGAGCGCCAATCGGCTGCCGTCGCGCCGGGATGCGGAGGACTCACCGACCACCCGGCGGGGTACGGCCGACGAAGGGCGCACGGGCGCCGGACCGGGGGACCGTGACGTGGATCCCCGCAAGGCCCTGGGGCGTCGCGCGGAGCGCACCGAGCCGACGGGCCGTGGTGCCGAGTTCGGCGGCGGAAGGCCCGCCCGCGGGCCGGAGGCCACCGGAGCGGGGAACGGCGAAGCACCGGCCCTTCCCCAGCGCGCCGCACGTCGCGCTGGGGCGCCGGGCACCCCGGCGGCCGGGGGCGGAGGCGGCGGCACCGGTGCGCTGCCCCGCCGTGTACGGCAGGCCAGCCTGGCGCCACAATTGAAGGACGGCCCCGACCGGCGTATCCAGCGCGACGTGGCCCGCACCGCGGACCCCGAGGAGCGCGACGCCGACGAAGTACGCAGCCGCATGGCCTCGCTCCAGCGCGGCTGGCAGCGGGGCCGTGACGAGAACGCCGCGGGCGACGACGCCCAGGGCGGCACAGCACCAGGAACGACTAAGGGGGACGGTCGATGACCGATCCGAAGGCCACCGGCCGCACCACGACCAGCACGGCAACGGGGGAACTCAACTGGCTCCTGGACGACTTGGTGGAGCGCGTCGCCAGCATCCGCAAGGCTCTCGTGCTCTCCGGCGACGGTCTTCCCACCGGGGTCTCCACTGACCTGACAAGGGAGGACAGCGAGCACCTTGCCGCCGTCGCGTCCGGGTTCCACAGTCTCGCCAAGGGAGTCGGCCGCCACTTCGAGGCGGGCAGCGTCCGGCAGACGGTCGTCGAACTCGACGAGGCCTTCCTGTTCGTCACGGCCGCGGGCGACGGCAGCGCTCTCGCCGTCCTCTCGGACGCCGACTCGGACGTCGGGCAGGTCGCGTACGAGATGACTCTGCTGGTGAAGAGGGTCGGCGCACATCTGGCCGCCGCTCCGCGCACCGAACTGCCCTCGGGCGGGTAGTGGGATGGCATGAGCGGAGACGGTCAGGGGATGTCCCACTGGTTCGACGACGACGCCGGACCGGTGGTCCGTCCGTATGCCATGACACGCGGCCGCACCACGAGTCCGGGCCAGCACCGCCTGGACCTGATCGCGGTGGTCGTGACGGAGCAGCACGCCGACGACCCGGAAGAGGACGGCACGCTGTCCCCGGAGCACGTGGACATCGTCGGACTCTGCCGTGACGCCCCCCAGTCGGTCGCCGAACTCGCCGCCGAACTCGACCTGCCCATCGGGGTGGTGCGCGTTCTGATAGGCGACCTCGTGGACGAGGAGCTGGTCCACGTGACGCGTCCGGTGCCTCCCGCCGAACTGCCGGACGAGAGCATCCTGCGCGATGTGATCAGCGGCCTCCGGGCCCTGTGACCGGAGGCCGAGGTGATCCGGGCCTCCGCGCCGGACGACTCGGGTGATCCCTGCGACTCGGTCGACTCGGGCGATGGACCGTACGGACCCGCTGGCGCCGCCTCCACCAGGGCGGCGAGCCGGTCGCGGACGCCCTCGGGGACGAGAGCGGTCCGGCCCGCCTTCCGGTCCACGCGGCAGGTGGGCGCCCTCGGGTACGTCCGGAGACATTCGGGCGCGCCATGGCCCATTCGGCCGACGCCAGGGAAGGCTCCCGGCCGCCGCCAGGAAGCGGCGCCCGCTCTCGACCGAACGCTGAGCCGCCCGACCCCGATATGATCTGACCGATCGTCGACCGGCACCTCCGGCTCCGGGTCGGAGCAGCGCGACATCTGGGAGACAGACGTGAACGGCTGGCAGTTCTGGGTCGACCGCGGCGGCACCTTCACCGATGTCGTCGCGCAACGCCCCGACGGCCGACTGCTCACCCGCAAACTCCTCTCCGACAACCCGGCCCGGTACGCCGACGCCGCCGTGGCGGGCATCCGCGAACTCCTCGCCGAAGCCGGTGAGGCCTTAACGGGAGAAGGATCCGCACAGGACCCCGGACAGGACGCTGGGCACGCCTCCCGACAGGGAACCGGGCTGCCGGTGGAATCGGTCCGCATGGGCACCACTGTCGCCACCAACGCACTCCTGGAACGCAAGGGCGAGCGCACCCTCCTGGTCGTCACCCGCGGCTTCCGCGACGCGCTGCGCATCGCCTATCAGAACCGGCCCCGGATCTTCGCCCGCGAGATCGAACTCCCCGAGCTGCTCCACGAACGGGTCATCGAGGTCGACGAACGCATCGCCGCCGACGGCACCGTGCTGCGCGCCCCCGACCTGGACGCCCTGGCCGGCCCTCTCCGGGAGGCGTACGACGCCGGAATCCGCGCGGTCGCCGTCGTCTGTATGCACAGCCACCTCCACCCGGCCCACGAACGGGCCATCGGCGAGCTGGCCGCCCGCACCGGCTTCCCGCAGATCTCGCTCTCCAGCGAGGTCAGCCCGCTGATGAAGCTCGTCCCGCGCGGCGACACGGCCGTCGTCGATG
Source organism: Streptomyces sp. NPDC050704 (assembly GCF_040654355.1). Lineage (NCBI taxonomy): Bacteria > Bacillati > Actinomycetota > Actinomycetes > Kitasatosporales > Streptomycetaceae > Streptomyces > Streptomyces sp. NPDC050704. Next base: position 154,197 of record NZ_JBFAHW010000007.1, read on the forward strand.
CCTATCTGTCGCCGGTCCTGCGCCGCTACGTCCAGCACGTCGCCGGTGAACTCAGCGGTGTGCGGCTGATGTTCATGCAGTCCAACGGGGGCCTCGCCGAGGCCGGGCAGTTCCGCGGCAAGGACGCGATCCTGTCCGGGCCCGCGGGCGGCATCGTCGGCATGGCGCGGATGTCGCAGCTCGCCGGCTTCGACCGGGTCATCGGCTTCGACATGGGCGGTACCTCCACGGACGTCTCGCACTTCGCGGGCGAGTACGAGCGGGTCTTCACCACCCAGATCGCCGGGGTCCGGCTGCGCGCGCCCATGCTGGACATCCACACCGTCGCCGCGGGCGGCGGCTCCGTCCTCCACTTCGACGGCTCCCGCTATCGCGTAGGGCCGGACTCGGCGGGCGCGGCCCCGGGGCCCGCCTGCTACCGGGGCGGCGGCCCGCTCACCGTCACCGACGCCAATGTGGCCCTCGGCCGCATCCAACCCGCCCACTTCCCCCGGGTGTTCGGCCCCGACGGCGACCAGTCGCTTGACGACGCCCTCGTCCGCGACCGCTTCGCCGCCCTTGCCCGTGAGATCCGCGACCGGACCGGCGACGACCGCACCCCCGAACAGGTCGCCGAGGGCTACCTCCGGATCGCGGTGACCAACATCGCCAACGCCGTGAAGCGCATCTCGGTTCAGAAGGGCCACGACGTCACCCGGTACGCGCTCACCACCTTCGGCGGCGCGGGCGGTCAGCATGCGTGCATGGTCGCCGACTCGCTCGGTATCCGCACCGTCCTCGTCCCGCCCATGGCCGGTGTGCTCTCCGCGCTCGGCATCGGCCTCGCCGACACCACGGCCATGCGCGAACAGTCCGTCGAGGCGCCCCTGGAAGCCGCCGCGCTGCCCGGCATCCTCAAGACCGCCGACGACCTGGAGGGCGCGACCCGCGCCGAACTCCTCGCCGAGGACGTCCCCGAGGACCGCATCCGGGTCACCCGCCGGGCCCAACTGCGCTATGACGGCACGGACACGGCACTCGTCGTCGAGCTGACCGAACCCGACACCATGATCCGCACCTTCGAAGACCGCCATCGCGCCACCTACTCCTTCACCCTCGACCGCCCGGTCGTCGTCGAAGCCCTCTCCGTGGAAGCCACCGGTCTCACCGAACCCCCCGATCTGTCCGCCCTCGCCACCGCGCACTCCACGCCCGGCACCCCGGAGACGGTCAGCCTCCACACGGGCGGCGCCTGGCGCGACGTACCCCTGCACCGCCGCGAGGAGCTGCCCCCCGCTGAAACCGTCACCGGCCCGGCGATCATCACCGAAGCCAGTGCGACGACCGTCGTCGACGACGGCTGGCAGGCGGCCATGACCGACGACGGGCATCTGGTCATGGAACGGGTGGCGGTCACGGAGAGTTCCGATCTCGGCACGCAAGCCGACCCGGTTCTCCTCGAAGTCTTCAACAACCTCTTCATGTCCATCGCCGAACAGATGGGTGCCCGCCTGGAGTCCACCGCCCAGTCGGTCAACATCAAGGAGCGCCTCGACTTCTCCTGCGCGCTCTTCGACCCGGACGGCAACCTGGTCGCCAACGCCCCGCACATCCCCGTGCACCTGGGGTCGATGGGAACGAGCGTCAAGGAGGTCATCCGCCGCCGCGGCGACGGCATGCGCCCCGGGGACACGTACGCGGTCAATGATCCGTACCACGGCGGCACCCACCTCCCCGACGTCACCGTGATCACCCCGGTCTTCGACACGGAAGGCGACGGCAAGCAGGGTGACGGCACGGAGAGTGACGGCACGAGCGGCGACCGGATCCTGTTCTACGTCGCGTCGCGTGGCCACCACGCCGAGATCGGCGGCATCGCACCCGGCTCCATGCCGGCCAACAGCCGCACCATCGAGGAAGAGGGCATCCTCTTCGACAACTGGCTCCTCGTGGAAGGCGGCCGCTTCCGCGAGACGGAGACCCGACGCCTCCTCACCGAGGCGCCCTACCCCTCGCGCAACCCGAAGACCAACCTGGCCGACCTGCGCGCCCAGATCGCCGCCAACCAGAAGGGCGTCGACGAAGTCGCCCGCATGATCGAGAACTTCGGGCTCGACGTCGTCCAGGCGTACATGAAGCACGTCCAGGACAACGCCGAAGAGGCCGTCCGCCGTGTCATCGACGCCCTTGAAGACGGTGAGTTCGCCTACGAGACCGACTCCGGGGCCGTCATCAGAGTCCGCGTCTCCGTAGACCGCGAAAAACGCTCCGCCACCGTCGACTTCACCGGTACGTCCGCGCAGCTCACGACCAACTTCAACGCACCCTTCTCCGTGGTCAACGCGGCGGTCCTGTACGTCTTCCGCACCCTGGTCGCCGACGACATCCCGCTCAACGACGGTTGTCTGCGTCCCCTCGACATCGTCGTACCGGCCGGCTCGATGCTCGCCCCCGAACCTCCGGCCGCCGTGGTCGCCGGGAACGTCGAGACCTCCCAGGCGATCACCGGCGCCCTGTACGGTGCCCTGGGAGTGCAGGCCGAAGGCTCCGGCACCATGAACAACGTCACCTTCGGCAACGAGCGGTACCAGTACTACGAGACCGTGGCCTCGGGCTCCGGCGCGGGCGACGGCTTCCCCGGCGCGCCCGTCGTACAGACCCACATGACCAACTCACGGCTCACCGACCCCGAGGTCCTGGAGTGGCGACTGCCCGTCCAGCTCGACGAGTTCGCCGTACGGCGCGGCAGCGGCGGGGCCGGACGGTGGCGGGGCGGCGACGGCGCCGTGCGCCGCATCCGCTTCCACGAGCCGATGACCGTCTCCACGCTCTCCCAGCACCGCAGGGTCGCGCCGTACGGCATGGCAGGCGGCGAACCCGGTGCGCTGGGCGCCAACCGTGTCGAGCACGCGGACGGTACGGTCACCGAACTCGCCGGAAGCGACGCCGCGGAGGTCGGCCCCGGCGACGTACTCGTCATCGAGACCCCGGGCGGCGGCGGATACGGTCCACCGCCCCGCCACACCACCGAAGCACACGGCACCACCGAAGCACACGGCACCACCGAAGCACGCGACACCACTGAACGACGCGACACCACTGAAGCAGGAGAAGAGATCGATGATCTTCGGGCGCTCTGAGCGCGGCAAGGCCCCCGTCGAGCCCGTCACGCTCAAGATCCTCGTGGCGGGCGGCTTCGGCGTGGGCAAGACCACCCTGGTCGGCGCGGTCAGCGAGATCAAACCGCTGCGCACCGAGGAACTGCTGACCGAGGCGGGCCGTCCCGTCGACGACACCAGTGGCGTGGAGGGCAAGCACACCACCACGGTGGCCATGGACTTCGGCCGCATCACGCTCCGCGAGGACCTGGTGCTGTACCTCTTCGGCACGCCAGGACAGGACCGTTTCTGGTTCCTGTGGGACGAGCTCGCCACCGGCGCCCTGGGCGCCGTCGTGCTCGCCGACACCCGCCGTCTGGAGGACTGCTTCGCCGCCATCGACTACTTCGAGCGGCGGTCCATACCCTTCGTGGTGGGCGTCAACTGCTTCGAGGGCGCCGCCCGTTATCCAACGGAAGACGTCCGCCAGGCCCTCGACCTCGACCCCGGAGTGCCCGTCGTCCTGTGCGACGCGCGCGGCCGGGAGTCGGCCAAGGAGGTCCTCATCGAGGTCGTCCAGCACGCGATGGCGTACGCGGCCGACCGCCGCCACACCGTCACGACCTGACGTACCCACGGGTACGGCCCGCACCCCCGCCGACCGGGGTACGGGCCGTAGTCCAGAGGCCCTGATCCGCGCGACACACGCGCGCGTGGACCGTGAAAAACGAGGGTCCCGGGAAACGTGGGTCAGCCCTCGCCGTCCTCGTGCCAGCCGAAGCTCTTCTCCACCGCCTTGTGCCAGTTGTGGAACTCGCGGTCGCGCACCGACGCCTCCATGGCAGGCGTCCACTCGACGTCCTTCTGCCAGTGCGACTTCAGCTCGTCGAGGTCGTTCCACACCCCGGTCGCCAGGCCGGCCGCGTACGCCGCGCCCAGACACGTCGTCTCGGAGACCTTCGGGCGGACCACCGGCACGCCGAGCACATCCGCCTGGTGCTGCATCAGCAGATTGTTCTTGGTCATGCCGCCGTCGACCTTCAGGACGGTGATCTGCACGCCCGAGTCCTGGAACATGGCGTCCACGACCTCACGCGTCTGCCAGCTCGTCGCCTCAAGGACGGCCCGCGCGAGATGTCCCTTCGTGACGTACCGGGTCAGGCCCGTGACCACACCCCGAGCGTCGGAGCGCCAGTACGGCGCGTACAGGCCCGAGAACGCGGGCACGATGTACGCGCCGCCGTTGTCGTCGACGCTCGCCGCGAGGGTCTCGATCTCGTCGGAGGTGCGGATGATGCCCAGCTGGTCGCGGAACCACTGGACCAGCGCGCCCGTGATCGCGATCGACCCTTCGAGGCAGTAGACCGGCGCCTCGGTGCCGATCTTGTACCCCATCGTCGTCAGCAGCCCGTTCTTCGAGGGCACCGGCCGGTTCCCGGTGTTGAGCAGCAGGAAGCTGCCCGTGCCGTACGTGTTCTTGGCGGTGCCGACGTCGTAGCAGGCCTGCCCGAACACCGCCGCCTGCTGGTCGCCAAGGGCCGACGCGACCGGCACCCCGGAGAGCTGGCCCACGGCGGTTCCGTACACCTCGGACGAGGACTTGATCTCGGGGAGGACGGCTTCGGGGACGTTCATCGCGGAGAGGATGGACTGATCCCACTGGAGCGTTTCGAGGTTCATCAGCATGGTGCGACCGGCGTTGGTCACGTCGGTCACGTGCCGGCCGCCGTCCGTGCCGCCCGTGAGGTTCCAGATCAGCCACGAGTCGATCGTGCCGAAGGCGATCTCGCCGCGCTCGGCGCGGGCCCGCAGCCCCGGCACGTTGTCGAGCAGCCAGGCCGCCTTGGGCCCGGAGAAGTAACTGGCGAGCGGCAGACCGGTCTGCTCGCGGAAGCGGTCCTGGCCGTCCGAGCCGCCGAGTTCGTTGCAGAGGGCGGCGGTACGGGTGTCCTGCCAGACGATCGCGTTGTGCACGGGTTTGCCGGTGGCGCGGTCCCAGAGGACCGTCGTCTCCCGCTGGTTGGTGATCCCCAGCGCGCTGAGCTGGTCGGCGCGGAGCCCGGCCTTCGCGACCGCGCCCGCGACCACGGCCTGCACCTTCGACCAGATCTCGGTGGCATCGTGCTCCACCCAGCCGGGCTTGGGGAAGATCTGGCGGTGCTCACGCTGGTCGACGGCGACGATCGCGCCGTCCTGGTTGAAGATGATGCAGCGGCTGGACGTGGTGCCCTGGTCGATTGCGGCGACGAACTTGTCCGTCATGACGTCCCCTTCATCGGATTCTTCAGAAGGCTGCGTTGAAGATGAGCCCGGAAAGCGCCCCGCCGATCAGCGGTCCCACCACCGGAATCCACGCGTAACTCCAGTCCGAGGTGCCCTTGTTGGGGATCGGGAGAAGGGCGTGGGTGATGCGCGGACCCAGGTCACGGGCCGGGTTGATGGCATATCCCGTCGGACCGCCGAGCGACAGACCGATACCGACCACCAGGAAGGCGACGATCAGGATCGCGGTGCCCGACTCGCCGAGTCCTTTGGTGAGTCCGAAGGCCAGGATCGGCAGGACCAGACCGACGGTCGCGATGATCTCGGTGATGAGGTTCGCCACGGGATTGCGGATCGCGGGCGCGGTGGAGAAGATGCCGAGGGTCGGCTGCGCCTTGTCCTCCTCGGCGTTGGCCTGGAACTGCGCGAAGTAGACCAGCCAGCAAAGGACCGCGCCGAGTATCGCGCCGACCATCTGCCCCGCGACGTAGATGTGGACCTGGTCCCAGTCCCCGGTGTCGATGGCGATGCCGAGGGTCACCGCCGGATTGAGGTGGCCGCCGGACAGCGGCGCGGCGGTGTACGCCCCGGCCATCACACCGAAGCCCCAGCCGAACGCGATGACGACCCAGCCGGCGTCCTTCGCCTTGGAGTAGTTCAGTACTACGGCGGCGACCACTCCGGCGCCGAAGAGGATCAGGATCGCTGTGCCGATGACTTCACCGACGAAGATGTCTCCGTTGCTCATGGCGGCTCCTAGGCCCAGGCCCGGGGCGGTCCGCCCCGGGCCACCGTGCAGGGTGCGTTTCCCATGGCTACTTCAGCCGAAGGCAGGGAGAGTCCCGCGCCCCGCCCGGCGTCCGTGACGAGCGTGCCGTCGCAGCCGAATCGCCCGTGGGGGACGGCCCGTTGGCGCAGGCGAGGGCCCGCGCGGCGCAGTGCCTGAATACGCCGGAATGCGGCGATGCCGACTGACACCGGAAGTGTTCACCGGCGCTGTGGGAGCGTCAAGGTCGCGGGCGGGAACGGTTCGGACCCGCGAATATGCCGGGACCGGGACGGCCTGCCTCGCAGCCGGGCGTACTACGACGAAGCCCGCGCGGATCGGCGGGGCTCCGCGGTGAGCCCGACGCGAGGCTTCCACGCCTCCGGCCGGGGATGCGGCGCGGGGCTCCCGGGCTTCCGGCCGGGCGAGCAGCGGGGTGTCCCGCAGGCTGGTCGGCGGCGTACCGCGCCCCCTGGCCGGCGTGGAGCTCTCGGCCCGGCTGACGGGCAACTTGTGCGCGCTTGCTGATGGGCGGCGGCGCAGCCCCGGCGGGACGCCGTCGATCCGCGATCCGCGATCCGCGATCCGCGATCCGCGATCCGCGATCCGCGATCCGCGATCCGCGATCCGCGATCCGCGATCCGCGATCCGCGATCCGCGTAGCCCCCACCGGCCCGGCGCCGCGAGACACCCGGCTCCGCAGGCAGTCACCCCACCCATCGCCCGGCCGGTGCCGGCTCCGACCCCGAGCCCCGCCGGATCTCGTGCCCCGGCAAGCCCGCTCGGCCCAGCACCCAGCTGGCCCCCCGGAGGGCCTTCGCGGCCTGCTTGAGCGGGGCGAGGTACGCGGCGGCCTGGCGGTGGTCGGCGACGCTGCCCGGGGCGCACAGCACGGTGGCGAGCGACAGCGTGACGGCGAGTCCGCCGGCCGACCACGGGGTGTCGAGCACCGACGCCGCCAGTGGATCGAGCCCTTCCGGATCTGCCAGGACCAGGAAGTCGTCACCGCCGATGTGCCCCACGCGCGTGGTCCCGGACGAGGCCGCAAGGAGCGCCTGTCCCACCGCCCGGATCAGCTCGTCACCCGCCGCGAACCCCGCACTGTCGTTGACCTGCTTGAAGCCGTCGACGTCCAGCCAGCTCAGCGCGAACACCCGCCCGTCGGCGATCCGCCGGTCCACCTCTGTGGTGATCGCGTCCGAACCGGGCAGCCGGGTCAGCGGGTTGAGCCCGACCGCCTCCTCGACACGGCTCTCGGAGAGCGCCCGTACGAGATCCGCCAGGCGTACGACGCCCACGCACCGCCCGAGCCGGTCGACGACCGCGACATCGTCCGACGTACGGTCACGCTCCCCGTCCGCCACCACGTCGAGGACCTCCCACGCGGTGGCGTCGACCCCGACGGTACGGGGCGGATCGCCGAGCTTGGCGGCCGGCCGGTCGGCGTACAGGGCATGCCCGTAGCGCCCCGACATCGACAGCAGAAAGCGCGAGCGGTGCACCGACCGCACCGGGACCCCCGCACGGTCCACGAGCACTACACCGGACACCTCGGGCGACCCCGTCAGCAGCGCCCGCACCTGCCCCGCGGACGCGGTGGCAGGCAACAGCGCGGCAGGACGTACGAACTGCCGCACCGGCGGCCCGTAGGGAGGCGCCGCCGCGGCGACGGGGGAGAGGACCGGAACGTATACGTCCGACGCCGGTCGCCGTGCCGGAGGCGCGAACAACTCGCCCTGCGCCAGCTGCGCACCCGCCGACAGCGCCGCCGCGCACTGCAACTCGGTCTCCACGCCCTCCACGGACAGCAGCGCGCCGAGCTGCTCGCACAGCGTCCGCATCGACCGGACCACCGCCGGCCGGGTCAGCAGGGACGCGTCGAGCTTCACCAGGTCGGGCGCGAGATCCGCGAGTACCCGAAGAGGCACGTCACCGTCACCGATGCCGTCCGCGCAGACGCGGAATCCCTCGCCCCGCAGCGCCGTCACGGCTTCGAGGAGTGCCTGGTGAGGGACGTGCGTGTACGGCGGGCCGATGTCGACCGTCACCTCCCACGGCATGCGCCCGACCTCGCGCACCGCGTCCCGCAGCGCGGCGAGTCCGCCGAGATCGGCGAGGGTGCCGGCGAACACGTTCACGTGGAGCGGCAGCAGCGTCTCCTGACGGGCCGCCGCCCGGATCGCCAACGCGGCCAGCCGACCGTCGAGTTCGGGATCGCGGCGGGCCTGTGCGAGGACGTCACCGGTCTCCGGACGGGCGAGTATCTCCAGCGCCGCGACCCCTCCCGTCGTCAGATTGACGACCGGCTGGAAGGCGAAACGGAGAGTATCCGACCAGGAGGGCACGGGAGCATAATGACGCCACACGCGTACACCCAGGCGCAGTTCACGAGCTGTTCACGCAGGATTCCGAGCTGATCACACAGCGTGCACGGTCTCCGTCGGGCAGGCTCCCCACCCCGTCCGACGGCGCCTCACCTGACGGCGATCACGGACGACCCGTGTCCGAACAGCCCCTGGTTCGCGGTGATCCCCACCCGCGCCCCCGCGACCTGCCGGTCACCTGCCGTACCCCGCAACTGCCAGGTGAGCTCACAGACCTGGGCGATGGCCTGCGCCGGAACGGCCTCCCCGAAGGAGGCGAGTCCGCCGCTGACGTTGACGGGTATGCGTCCTCCGAGAGATGTCGCGCCCTCCCGCAGCAGCTTCGCCGCCTCACCTTCGCCGCACAGTCCCAGGTCCTCGTACCACTGCAACTCCAGGGCCGTGGACAGGTCGTAGACCTCGGCGAGCGAGAGATCCTCAGGGCCGATGCCCGCCTCCTCGTAGGCCGCGCGCGCGATGGACGCGCGGAACGTGTCGCCCGCCGGCTCCACCGCGACCGCGGAGTCCGTCGCGATGTCCGGCAGATCGAGCACCGTCCTGGGATAGCGCGGCGTCACCGTGGACACCGCGCGGATCCGCACCGGATCCACGGCCCCGTGCCGTCGCGCGAACTCCATGCCGGACAGCACGAGCGCCGCCGCGCCGTCCGACGTCGCACAGATGTCGAGCAGCCGCAGCGGATCGGCGACCACGGCGGACGCGGCGACCTCCTCGGCCGTGACCCGCTTGCGGTACCGCGCGTTCGGATTCAACGCCCCCAGGGCCGCGTTCTTCACCTTGACCTGTGCGAAGTCCTCCAACGTGTCCCCGAGGAGGGCCATCCGCCGCCGCGCGTACAGCCCGAAGTACGTCGGATTCGTCGCCCCCAGGACCCGGAACCGCAGCCAGTCCGGATCGTCGGGCCGATCCCCGCCCGCAGGCCGGAAGAACCCCTTGGGCGCCGCGTCCGCACCCACCACGAGAACCACGTCCGCGAGGCCCGAAAGGATCTGCGCCCGCGCGGTGTCGACGGCCTGCGCCCCCGACGCGCACGCCGCGTACACGCTCGCGACCCGGGCTCCCTGCCAGCCCAGCGCCTTGGCGAACGTCGCCCCCGCCACGTACCCCGGATATCCGCCCCGGACCGTGTCCGCGCCGACGATCGAGCCCACGTCCCGCCAGTCGACCCCAGCGTCGGCCAGCGCCGCGCGCGCCGCCACCGTCCCGTACTCGACGAAACCGCGCCCCCACTTGCCCCAGGGGTGCATGCCCGCGCCGAGCACCGCCACCTCTCCCGTCATGCCGTCACCCCCGTCGGCCGCCAGTGCCACGTCGTCCAGGTCGCCTCCGCGTCCTCGTTCAGTACGCCCGGGACGACCTCCACCTCCATGCCCACCGCCAGATCGGCGACGGTGACTCCGGGAACCGTCTGCCCGAGCACCACGAGTCGCTCGGATTCCAGCTCCACAGCGATCAACGTGTACGGCTGCCATTCGAGTTCCGGGTCGGACACGTACGGTGACGGCGGCCGGTATCGGCTGTCCGTGTACGACCAGACCCGCCCTCTCCGGGACAGCGGAATCTCCTCCAGATCGCCGCCGGGGCAATCCGGATTGCGGCAGAAGGCGTCCTCACGGGGAAAGAAGACCGAGGTGCAGGCCGAGCAACGTGTGCCGAGGAGCCGGAAGTCGTCCCCCTCGCCGGTGAACCAGCCTGTGACCACGGGTGTTCGAGTACGTGACAAGACCCCTCCATGGCACTGAATCTGACGGAACGTCAGAAGTGTGCCACGGGCCACGACGATTGGGCAGGGCCTCTCGATACTCCGCGGCGGCTCAGGGAGAACCGTTCAGGCCTCCTGAGCGTCGGAGTATCGGTAGGGACGGCCGGGGCCCACGGGGGTGGTTCCGGCCGTCCCTCGCCCGAAGGAGGAGCGGCCGCCCACCGACCGCGGCCGGCGCCGACCGCCCATGGTCGCCCGATCGGACGCGGACTGTATCCGATCGCTTCCACTGCGCAACCCGCATCTGGTAAACGCGGGGGCATGACTCGACTCTCCGCAGCGGTACGCGGCCTCGTCGCCGCGTTCGCCGCCCTACTGGCCGTCACCGCCGCCTCCAGCACCGCCCGGGCGACCCCCGAGCCGAAGGCCCCGGACGACTTCGTCGCTCTGAGATCCGTGGACCGGACGATCATCGAGGAGATCCGCTACTTCACCCCGCACAACTTCGTGGGTGAGCCCGTCGACGGCTATCAGCAGCCTCTCTGCATCCTCACCAAGCCCGCCGCGGCGGCCCTCCACCAAGCCCAGGTGCGGCTCCTGAGGCAGGGCTACTCCCTGAAGGTGTACGACTGCTACCGGCCGCAGCGGGCCGTGGACCACTTCGTCCGCTGGGCCAAGGACCTCGACGACCAGGCCATGAAGGGCGAGTTCTATCCGAACGTCGACAAGACCCGCCTGTTCGAGGACGGTTACATCGCCGAGAAGTCCGGCCACAGCCGCGGCTCGACGATGGACCTCACGCTCGTGAAACTTCCGGCCAGGCCAACCAGGCCGTACGTCCCCGGAGAGCCCCTCACGCCCTGCTTCGCGCCCCAGGACAAGCGCTTCCCGGACAACTCCGTGGACATGGGCACCGGTTACGACTGCTTCGACACCCTGTCGCACACCCTCGACCCACGCATCCAGGGACCGCAGCGTGCCAACCGGCTGCTTCTGAAGGACACCCTCGGAGACCTCGGCTTCGTGAACCTGGCCGAGGAATGGTGGCACTTCACGTACAAGCCCGAGATCTACCCCGACACGTATTTCGACTTCCCGGTGTCGATGAAATCCCTCATCCCGTCCCCCTGAGGCAGCCCGCGGAGACGTCCTTGTGATGATCGGATACAGTCCCGGGCGTGTCTCCATCCCAGAACGTGTCCGCCAACTCCGCACCGGACTCCCACTGTTCGAGTTGCGGAGCGCCCTACGGAGCGGGCGTCTCCGGCTGGCCCCGTACCTGTGCCCACTGCGGCACCGTGGCCTACCGCAACCCGCTCCCGGTCGCGGTGGCCCTCCAGCCCGTATACGACACCAAGGGCGCAGCCCTGGTCGTCATCACCCGAACCATCGCCCCCGCACGCGGGGGTATCGCCCTGCCCGGAGGGTTCATCGACCAACGGGAGGACTGGCGGCAGGCCGTCGTCCGTGAGCTCAAGGAGGAGACGGGCATCGTCGCGGCGGGCCGCGACGTGCGGCTCGTCGACGCGTTGAGCTCCCCCGACGGCCACCTGCTGCTCTTCGGCGCCCTCCCGGAGCGCCCGGCCGCCGATCTGCCGCCGTCCGTCGCGACGGACGAGACCGAGGGCTGGCAACTGCTCCGCCGAGCGACCGAACTCGCCTTTCCGCTGCACACCTTGGCAGCAAAGTGGTGGTTCGAGGGCCGCTACGTCTGAGGGACTCTCGCGGCCTGACGGGTACCTCCCGGGGGCCTGTATTCCCTTCGGACTCCCCGGGACGCGTCACAACGTCCCGAGCCCCCGCACCCGTACAGGACAGGACGGCTCACCCGGGCCGTCCTCGCCGTCCCGCTCGACGACCACCCGATTCCCTTCCCAGCGCGTCACATAGCGCTCGATCTCCGGCTCCTCCCAGCCGTCACCCGTGTCCGCCACCACCAGCCCGCCCCCGGTCCGTCCGCGGGCGGGCGCCCACACGTCCAGCTCCAGCCCACCGTCGTCGCCGCGTACGGGCACGACAGCGCCCGCCCGCACCAGCACCGGAATCCGGGACAGGGGGGCGTCGATCAGCACCTGAGCGGGTCCCTCGTACGCCTTCTCGGTCACCGTGTCGTACCAGCGCCCCCGCGGCAGCTGCACCGCACGCCGGTCCGCGCCCGGGTCCAGCACCGGCGCCACCAGGAGACAGTCACCGAGCAGAAAGGCGTCCTCGCAGTCGCGCAGCGCCCTGTCCTCGGACGCGCCCCACCACAGTGGCCGTACGTAGGGCGCTCCCGTACGGCGTGCCAGATGCGCCAGCGTCATGAAGTACGGCAGCAGCCGCCGTCGCTCGACGAGCGCCACGCGCGCGTGCTCCAGGACCTCGTCGCCGAACTCCCAGGGTTCCCGGCGGCCCGCCCGCAGACTCGCGTGCGTACGGAACAGCGGCATATACGCACCCAGCTGGAACCACCGCAGATACAGCTCGGGCGACGGACTCCCGTCGAACCCGCCCACATCAGGACCCGAGTACGGCACTCCGCACAACCCGAGCCCCAGCACCAGCGACAGCGACGCCCGCAGCCCCGGCCACCCCGTGGCCACGTCCCCCGACCAGGTCCCTCCGTAGCGCTGCATTCCGGCCCACCCGGAGCGCGAGAACACGAACGGCCGCTCCTGGGGCGTCAGTTCCCGCAGACCTTCATAGCCCGCTCGCGCCATAGCGAGCGCGTACACGTTGTGCGCCTCGCGGTGGTCGCCGCCACGGCCCTCCAGGTCGTGCCGCGCCGAACGGGGCAGCGTCGACTCCCCGAAGGCGGTGAAGGACACCGGCTCGTTCATGTCGTGCCAGAACCCGGCGAACCCCTGGGACAGACGCTCTCCGTAGAGCCCGCCCCACCACCGGCGCACTCCCGCGCGCGTGAAGTCCGGATACACCGACTCACCCGGCCACACGACACCGCGCACCAGACGCCCGGCGGAGTCCCGCACGAAGACGTCCTCCTCGGTACCGCTGTCGTACACGGTGTTACCCGGCTCGGACTTGACCGCCGGATCCACGATCGACACCAGCCGGATCCCGTCCCGGCGCAGCTCCTCGGCGAGCACGGGCAGTTTCGGGAAGCGGTCCCGGTCGACGCTGAACACCTGGTGCGCGTCGAGGTGGTCGATGTCGAGGTGGACCGCGTCCAGCGGCAGCCCGCGCTCGTGGTAGCCGCCGACGATCCGCCGCACCTCCTGCTCGCTCCCGAAGCCCCACCGCGCGTGATGGTGCCCGAGGGCCCACGCGGGCGGCAGTGCGGCGGCCCCGGTGAGCGACGCCCAGGTGTGCAGCACGCGCGCGGGAGTGCCCACCATCACCCAGCAGCGCAGCGGCCCGCCGTCCATCCGCAGTTCGCTCGACCCGGCCCGGTCGTGCCCGGACCCGGCGCCCTCCTCACCCTCGGACAACGTCACGCTGCCGTCCCAGGTGCTGTCGTGGAACACCAGGTGCGTGGCCGCGTCGGCCACCACCATCTGCACCGGCATGGTGATGTACAGCGGATCGTCACCGGGACCGAAGGCATGCCCCGGATCGGTGTTCCACAGCCGATACGTTCCGTCACGCAGCCGGGGCCCCGAAGCACGCCCGCCCAGGCCGAAGAACCGGGCGTCCGCGGCCACTTCGGACCGCTGCATCCAACGCGCCTCACCCCCGCCGACCGGCTCCCACCACCGGGGCGGCAGATCGCGCCGCAGGGTCACCCCACCCGGCGTACGCACCTCCACGGCGCCGTGCCGTGAGACGACGACTGTCATGCGCTCCGACACCACCCGCCAGGCGCCGTCCTTGTCCGGCTCGAGAACAGCCCGTGGGTCCGGCTCGGGGGCACTGCCCGCGAGCGCGTACGACGGCTCGGGCCAGGCTCCGTCCCAGGCCCAGAAAACGGCCCCGTTGACCGCGACGGTGATCCGCAGCTTCGACCGGGTGAACCGGACGACTCCGCCGCCGGGACCCGGCTCCACGGTCAGCACAGGCCCCGGAACCCGAGCGCGCTCGGCGCCACGCGCGGGGATCCCGTCGGCGTCGGCACGCCTCCTGCGCCACGCGGCTCGCACGGTACGCAAGCTCTGAGCCGCCCCCGCCGAACCGACCGCCTTCACCGAACGCACCAGGTCACGACCGTCCATGCTGCTCAGCCTGCCATTGACATCGCCGGATGTGTGAGTCGTTCAACTTCCGTTCACCCGTGGCAGGACCACATCTTCACGAGCCGGACTATGTGGGGCACACCCTGGCGTGCGAGTCGATCACATGGCATCGTCCGAGTCAGCCGCGTGACGCGCACACCCCTGCCCGTGCGCGATACACGCACACGACGCGCACAGTCCGGGAGCCGCCCCATGACCTCAGCGACCTCAGCGAACCCCTCGCCACTCTGGCAGCCCGACCGGGAACGCATCGCCCGGGCACAGATCACCCGATTCCAGGCCTGGGCCGCCGAGCACCACGGAGCCCCCGCCCAGGGGGGATACCCCGCCCTGCACCGATGGTCCGTGGACGAACTGGACTCGTTCTGGAAAGCCCTCACCCAGTGGTTCGACGTACGGTTTTCGACCCCCTACGCGCGCGTGCTCGGCGACCGCTCCATGCCGGGCGCCCAGTGGTTCCCCGGAGCCACCCTCAACTACGCCGAACACGCCCTGCGCGCGGCCGCCACCCGGGCACACGAGCCGGCCCTCCTGTACGTCGACGAGACCCACGAGCCGCGCCCCGTCAGCTGGTCCGAGCTGCGCCGCCAGGTCGGCTCCCTGACGGCCGAACTCCGTGCCCTCGGCGTACGCCCGGGGGACCGCGTCAGCGGCTACCTGCCGAACGTTCCCCAGGCCGTGGTCGCCCTCCTGGCCACCGCGGCCGTCGGCGGCGTATGGACGTCCTGTGCCCCCGACTTCGGCGCCCGCAGCGTCCTCGACCGCTTCCAGCAGGTCGAACCCGTGGTGCTGTTCACGGTCGACGGCTACCGCTACGGCGGTAAGGAACACGACCGCCGCGACACCGTCGCCGAGCTCCGCCGCGAACTGCCCACCCTGCGCGCCGTCGTCCACATCCCACTGCTCGGCACCGAGGCACCCGAAGGCGCCCTGGAATGGTCGACCCTCACCTCGGCGGACGTGGAGCCCGTCTTCGAAGCGGTCCCGTTCGACCACCCCCTGTGGGTGCTCTACTCCTCAGGCACGACCGGCCTCCCCAAGGCCATCGTCCAGTCCCAGGGCGGCATCCTCGTCGAGCACCTCAAGCAGCTGGGCCTGCACTGCGACCTGGGTCCCGAGGACCGCTTCTTCTGGTACACGTCCACCGGCTGGATGATGTGGAACTTCCTCGTCTCCGGGCTCCTGACGGGCACCACGGTCGTTCTGTACGACGGCAGCCCCGGCTACCCGGACACCGGCGCCCAGTGGCGCATCGCCGAACGCACCGGCGCCACCCTCTTCGGCACCTCCGCCGCGTACGTGATGGCCTGCCGCAAGGCCGACGTGCACCCGGCCCGCGACTTCGACCTCTCCCGTGTCGAGTGCGTCGCCACCACCGGATCGCCCCTGCCGCCCGACGGGTTCCGCTGGCTGCACGACGAGTTCGCGGAGAACGGGGCCGACCTGTGGATCGCCTCCGTGAGCGGCGGCACCGACGTGTGCTCCTGCTTCGCAGGAGCGGTCCCCACCCTCCCCGTGCACATCGGCGAGCTCCAGGCCCCGGGCCTGGGCACCGACCTCCAGTCCTGGGACCCGAGCGGCAAACCCGTCACCGACGAGGTCGGCGAGCTCGTCGTCACCAACCCGATGCCGTCGATGCCCATCCACTTCTGGAACGACCCCGACGGCAGCCGCTACCACGACAGCTACTTCGACACGTACCCCGGAGTCTGGCGTCACGGGGACTGGATCACCGTCACCTCGCGAGGCTCCGTCGTCATCCACGGCCGCTCGGACTCCACCCTGAACCGCCAGGGTGTGCGCATGGGTTCGGCCGACATCTACGAAGCCGTCGAACGCCTCCCCGAGATCCGCGAGTCCCTCGTCATCGGCATCGAACAACCCGACGGCGGCTACTGGATGCCACTCTTCGTGCACCTCGCTCCAGGAGCCGTTCTCGACGACGGCCTCCTGGCGCGCATCAAGCAGGTCATCCGCGAACAGCTCTCACCGCGTCACGTCCCCGACGAGGTCATCGAGGTCCCCGGCGTGCCGCACACCCTCACCGGCAAGCGCATCGAGGTCCCGGTCAAACGCCTCCTCCAAGGAGCGCCTCTGGAGAAGGCCGTCAACCTCGGCTCCGTCGACAACGCCGACCTCCTGCGCTTCTACGAGGAACTGGCCCGCAAACGCGGCTGATCACCTGCCTGCACCTCCCAGCACCGCTTCGTGCGCACACCCCTGGCCCGACGGGCATTGTCAGTGCCGCCGGTTACGGTGAGTGAGCATTGATCGACTGCACACAGGGGGAAAGATGGCGCACACCCAGCACCAGACCATGCGACGCGTCCTGCGCCGCGAAATCGCCGGCACCATCGGCCTGTTGACCGACGAGCAGGACTTCACCGTGATGCGGCGGCGCTACCGCACCTTCGCCTTCGCCGACCACGCCGGCTATCTCCAGCAGGTCGAAGCACTGCTCAAGACACTCGCCTCCCAGGGCGGCCACACCACGGTCGCACTGTTCGACCCCGAGGAGTACGCGGAGTTCTGCACCGAGAACGGCCTGGAACCCGACACCCCGTCCAGCCGCACCCGCTTCACGGCGGAGCTCGCCGCGACAGGTGCGACGGTGCCGTATGACGGCCAGCCCCTCGACGACCTCGTCCCGAACCTCATCGACGAGGCCGTCCGACAGGCCACCTGGGAGTACGCGACGACACTCCTCTCACGCATCGGCACCTGCGCGTCCTGCGGCGAGGACATCGGCCGTGCGGCCTTCGTACGGGCCTCGGACCTGCTCCTGCGCATCCTCGAAGCCTCGGGTCCCGGCGAGCGTCACCTCGTGTGCAGTGTCTCCACAGAGCCGGAAACACTCGTGGCCGTCCTCCGGGCCGACGACGACCAGCACGGAACGCCCCACCTCGACGAGGCCGAAGCCCTCGAATTCACGACCGTCCTCGCTCTCGGCATCGCCACCCAGAATGCCGGAGGCCTCGTCATGCGCACCAGCGCACCCGACAGGACAGACCGCGTCTACGGCTGGCGCGTGCGCGGTGAAGGCCTGGAACCCCTCACCGCCGGAGAAGTCTTCGACGCCTACTGCACCGACGTCCACTCCGGCGAACTGGTCTCCCCCGAGTCGGGCGTCGACTACTGCGCACCGCCGGACCTGGGAGACGACGACCGGATGACGGGGCACGCGCACTGAACGCGCGAGGGGCGCCTCCACCCGAAACAGGTGAGGGCGCCCCTCGATCAGAGCCCGTACAGGCGACGGCTCACGCCGGCGAGTAGTCGAGTACTCGCCTACTCGCCGGACAGCACCGCCTGAGCCGCCGTGCGCGCTTCATCGGCGCTGTCCGAGGCACGTGCCGCCGCCGCGGCACGCTCACACTGCGCCAGCGTGTACTTCGCCAGCGTCGCGCGGACGTAAGGAATCGACGCCGCCCCCATGGAGAGAGAGGTGACACCCAGACCGGTCAGTACGCACGCGAGCAGCGGATCCGAAGCGGCCTCACCGCAGACACCACAGCTCTTGCCCTCGGCCGCGGCCGCCTCGGCGGACAGCGCGACCAGGTCGAGCAGGGCGGGCTGCCACGGGTCCTGGAGCCGGGACACCGCGCCGACCTGGCGGTCGGCGGCGAAGGTGTACTGCGCGAGGTCGTTGGTTCCCAGCGAGAGGAACTCGACCTCCTGCAGGATCGACCGCGCCCGCAGAGCGGCCGACGGAATCTCCACCATGGCGCCGAACTTCGCCTGCAGACCCGCCTCACGGCACGCATCGGCGAACGCCTTGGCGTCGGCACGATCCGCGACCATCGGGGCCATCACCTCAAGGTAGACCGGCAGCCCCTCGGAAGCCTTCGCGAGCGCCGTCAGCTGGGTACGCAGCACATCGGGGTGATCGAGGAGCGTCCGCAGGCCGCGCACACCCAGCGCCGGGTTCGGCTCGTCGGCCGGCGTCAGGAAATCAAGCGGCTTGTCGGCACCCGCGTCGAGCACACGCACCACGACACGACCCTCGGGAAAGGCCTCAAGCACCTTGCGGTACGCCTCGACCTGCTTCTCCTCGGACGGCGCGTTCTTGCTGTCGTCAAGGAAAAGGAACTCGGTGCGGAACAGCCCCACACCCTCGGCACCGGCTTCGACCGCGGCCGGAACGTCCGCGGGACCGCCGACATTGGCCAGCAGCGGGACCTTGTGCCCGTCGGAGGTGGCGCCGGGGCCCGTCGACCCGGCCAGCGCCGCCTTCCGCGCGGCGGCCGCGGTCTCCATCTCGGTCTTCTTCTCAGCACTGGGATTCACGAAGATCTCGCCGGTACTGCCGTCCACGGCGATCACCGTGCCCTCGGCGAGTTCACCCGCACCCGGCAGCGCCACCACGGCGGGAACACCGAGCGCCCGCGCCAGGATCGCGCTGTGGCTGGTCGGCCCGCCCTCCTCGGTGACAAAGCCCAGGACCAGCGTCGGATCCAGCAGAGCGGTGTCGGCAGGTGCGAGGTCACGCGCGATAAGAACGTACGGCTCATCGCTGTCGGGGACACCGGGCATCGGAACACCGAGGAGACGGGCGACGATACGATTCCGCACGTCGTCGAGGTCCGCCACGCGGCCCGCGAGGTACTCTCCGGCGTTGGCCAGCAGGGCCCGGTACGCGGCGAACGCGTCGTACACCGCGCGCTCCGCCGTGCTACCGACCGCGATCCGTCGCTCGACATCGGCCATGAGTTCGGGGTCCTGGGCCATCATGGCCTGGGCTTCGAGCACCGCCTGGGCTTCGCCGCCGGCCAGGTTGCCGCGCGCCATCAGGTCGGCCGCCACAGCTTCGACGGCCTTGCGTGCGCGCCCCTGTTCGCGCTCCGCGTCCTCTGCCGGAATCTGCTTGGCAGGCGGCTCGAGCACCGCCGTCCCCATATGCCGAACCTCGCCGATCGCCACACCGTGGCTCACACCGACGCCTCGCAGCGTTGTCTCCATGTCACCCGTCTCCACTAGTGCGGCGGGTCCCGCCGCCGCGATGTTTGTTCAGCCTGCCGCTCGTGACGGCAGCGAAGTTCAGAGTCAGTGCCAGCTGAAGAGAACGTCGCCAGCTTTCACGTCACCGTCAACGTTGACGTCGGAGAGGGATTCTGCCGTGGCCTCGAGCGCCACGATGGGGCAGATCGGGGACTTGCCGGCCGCCTCGACGGCAGCCGGGTTCCAGCGCACCACGGCCTGACCGCGCTGCACGGTGTCGCCCTTGTTGACGAGCAGTTCGAAGCCCTCGCCATTGAGCTGGACGGTGTCGATACCGAGGTGCGTGAGCACACCGTGCCCCTGCTCGTCGACCACGACGAAGGCGTGCGGGTGGAGCGAGACAACAACACCGTCGATCGGAGCGACGGCCTCTGAGGCCTCACGGGCCGGATCGATCGCGGTACCGGGCCCTACCATGGCTCCGGAGAAGACGGGATCGGGTACAGCTGCGAGCCCGATGGCGCGTCCTGCAAGAGGGGACGTCACGGTGGTCATGGGAAGCCTCCCAGGGGTGGAGATGCATATGGGCCGTCACTGCCTGTCGTGGACGGCGCACTGTGGAGCAGCGTAAGTCATAAGAAGTGACGGTTCCGCACGAGAGGTGCCGGTTGACTGTCGTAGGGCACAGCGCAAACGATTTGCGCCCGCTCCGGAGCCCCATGTAGAGTCGTACTCCTGCTTGAGGCTGAACGACGCGACCAAGCGTCCTCGCCTGGCAGCATCCAACTTGTCAGATCCTATCTCGGGGTCTGGTTCTGCGTGCCTGCAGGACCATGGTCAGAGGGACGGGAAAACACTGATAGAGTTTGGAAACGCAAGACCGAAGGGAAACGCCCGGAGGAAAGCCTGAGAGAGTCTCTTGGGTGAGTACGAAGGAAGTGTCCGTTCCTTGAGAACTCAACAGCGTGCCAAAAATCAACGCCAGATATGTTGATACCCCGTTCCCGGTCAC